>CAXGCE010000464.1:0-2493 GCA_964007795.1 uncultured Alphaproteobacteria bacterium
TCCGGCGTCAGGACCAAAACACCGAAAATGGTTATGAGAAGACCGCGTTGATGGGAATTCAATTGGCTCATTTTGGGCGTCAATCAGCGGTGGCCGGCTCCTGGACTTGTTGATTCTTGTGCCGTCCGTCAAACTGAGCGGTGGCGACTATTTTTTTGAATTTGGAAAGGTTCCTAGCATGTCCAAGAAGTCTTTGCCCGTATGTTTACAGGGGAGTGCTCTGGCGTGATCGAGCTGTTGCAGGTGACAGCTCTACCGCCGTTCTTGGTCGAGCGCCTGGAAAAGGAATTCATCCTTCATGACTACTTAAACGCAGCAGATCCCGACGATCTTGTGGATGATGTGAGTCCGCGAATTCGAGGTATTTTGGCAGGCGGCATGAAAGGGGCCAATGCTGACCTGATCAACCGCCTGAAAAATTTGGAAATCATTGCATCCTTTAGCGTCGGTTACGACGCTACAGACGTGGTGGTTGCCCAGACCCGCGGCGTGATTGTCACACATACGCCCGAAGTGTTGACGGGTGATGTGGCTGATTTGGCCATGACCTTCATACTTATGGTGCCGCGCCGCATCGGCGAGGCGGAGCGCTTTTTGCGTAGCGGGCAATGGCTTGACGGACGGATGGATCTTGGCACTACAGTTCGTGGCAAGCGCCTGGGCATCCTGGGCCTAGGCCGGATTGGCAAGGCGGTCGCCCGGCGGGCGGAGGTCTTTGGCCTGCATATCTCCTATCACGATATCAAGCCCATGGGTGATCTGGTCTATCGCTCATATCCAACAGCTTTGGATTTGGCGCTTGCAAGCGATATTCTGTTGGTTGCTTGCGAGGGTGGCACGGCAACCCACGGCTTAGTTGATGTCGATGTTTTGGAAGCCCTGGGCCCGGATGGATATCTGATTAACGCAGCTCGGGGCACTATTGTCGATCAGCAGGCCCTGATCACTGCCCTAAAGACTGGGATCATCGCAGGCGCCGCCCTGGATGTCTTTGATGGTGAGCCGGAAGTGCCGGCGGAGCTGATGAGTATAGAAAATGTGGTTCTAACCCCACATATCGCTAGTTCAACCCACGAGACGCGTCGTGCCATGGCGGACCTTGTCTACGATAATTTGCGTGCCCACTTTGATGGCAAACCGGTTCTGACGCCTGTACCGCTCCTAGTTTAATGCAATTCGTCTGATAGATTTTTGTAGGTCCTTGAGATAGGATTACGGCAAATAATTCCTTGTCCAAGGAGGAGCGGATGCCTTCGGAGCCATTTCACGTAGAGCCGTTAGATGCCACATTTGGCGCAATGGTTACAAACCTGAAACTTACCAAGCTGGATGGCCGCGCTTTCGCCGAACTTTACGAAACATGGTTGGAATATGCTCTGTTGGTTTTTCCGGCTCAACATCTATCCAATGATGAGCAAATTGCCTTTGCTAAACGCTTCGGAGAATTGGAGTTTGAACTGACGGCGTTGACCAATGTCAAGGAAGACGGGAGCATCCGTACCAGCGACGATGACGACATGGTCAAAATCCTAAAGGGCAACATGGGCTGGCACACTGACAGCACATATATGCCGGTGCAGGCCAAAGGTGCTGTCTTCACCGCACACGTGGTGCCGTCAAAGGGCGGAGAGACCGGGTGGGCTGACATGCGCGCTGGCTACCGTGATCTAGACACGGCTATGAAGGAGAAAATAGCCGATCTGTCTGCCTATCATTCCCTCTATTACAGCCAAAAGAAGTTTGGCGAAATGAAAGATAAGGAAGACAGTGAATATTTTGGCTACGGCCTTCATGGCCAAGAACCTCCTCTGCGGCCCTTGGTAAAAATGCACCCGGAAACGAGAGTAACAGCTATGACTATCGGGCGTCACGCCTATGGCATACCAGGCCTGAGCGAAGAAGAGTCAGGAGAATTGTTGCGGGATCTGGTGGAATTTACTTGTCAGGAGCCACGTGTTTATCAACATAGCTGGCATCCTGGCGATTTGGTTGTCTGGGACAACCGCTGCTTGATGCACCGAGGTTATCCGTGGGACATGATGGAGCCACGAGTGATGTACCACGCTCGCATTGCCGGCGATCTAAAGACGGAATTTGCTGCCCACGCTTGACTTAAATTGTGTTAACGGGACATCCTGGTTTACTTGGCCAATAACGCCGTCCAAGCTGCTATTTGGAAGAAGGCCATGGGTTGTCTGTTCGGTATTTTCCGCGGCGGACCCAGATTGCAGCAATAGCCTTCCTAAATTGCTAGGTCCTTCAAGTTGTAGTCGCGGATGACCCGGTCAAAGATTTCATCGGTCAACTGAAATTTGTCCTCAAGTCCAGTGAAGGGTTGATAGTGAAACGGGGTTTCATCTGAGTGATGCGCCGTACGGGCGTTGATGGCAACGGCAATTACGGCGGACCGCTCAAATACCCGTTTCTCGTCATAGAGATCATCCGCGTTCACACTTAGTGCTCCCGTTTGGCCCAGTACTGACGATCGACGGT
>CAXGCE010000465.1:0-2484 GCA_964007795.1 uncultured Alphaproteobacteria bacterium
CAACAACCTGGTCATTCTTGGTGCATTGGTGGCGGTGACAGGGGCGATTATTCTGGCTATGGCTAACAAAGGTGCTGGCGAGGGCAATCTGACTGGCGACTTCCTGGCCATCTGCGGTGTGCTATGCGCTGTTGGTACCGCGTTGTTGGGGCGTCGGGTGGCCCAGACCCAGGGCCGTCCCACCGTCACCACCGCCTGGCAGATGACCATGGCCCTGGGCGTGGCCGGGTCTGTACTGATGGTGCTGGAACAACCCAGCGAAACTGTTGCGAGATTGCAAGAAGGCCCCATCCTGCTGCTCGCCTATCTGGGCATGGTCGCCCTAGCCGGGTCGTTCTTTCTAATGAATTATGCATTGCGCCATTTGCCCGCGGGGCACGTGGCGCTGTTCGCCAGTCTGACAGGGCCCCTGGTTTTACCCATGGCAGCGATTATTCTGGGCGAAACCATTCAACTATGGGAGGTTGCCGCCATCGCCATTGTCATGGTGGGCGTGGCAATACCCTCTCTTGTTAGCGGGGACCTACTAGCGCGGTTCCGTTCCTAGCATGTGAATAGCTGCCCCGCCCTTTCTTTGGCCGGATCTTCCTCTGACTGAACGTCAGCGTCCGTAGCGCCCCCGCTATCGGGTTGGTTCGATGTGGCCGCCGGTGGGCCCGTCCAGCTTGATCACATCGGGGCCTAGAAATACCAGGATCTGCCCGCAGGCCGGGCTAACCCGATTGTGGGTCATGTCAATTATGCGAATACCATATAGAGCCGCGGACATTTCAATGTTCCTCTAGATCCTCTGTCGTTGCGGACCAGCCTAGCACCGGAAGCATAAACTTGCGAAGGCAGGCGATGACTTCTAAGCTTTTGCCCCCGCCATTGAATTGGGAGCCAGGGACGTGGCACTCAACATCAAGCAGGTCGGCCCGTGCTTCGCCGGTGAAGTCTCGGGCCTTGATTTGACGAAACCCTTGAGCCGTGAAGAGGTGTCGGCCATTCACGCAGGCATGGATCAATTCGCCGTGCTGATTTTTCGCGGCCCTAAACTAAGCAACGATCAGCACATGGCCTTCACCAAAAGCCTGGGCGGAATTGAACAGGCCATCGGCACATCACTCCGGGAACCCAAAGATCATCGCCTGTCCACGGACTTCGCTGACGTCTCCAACCTGGACAAGGATGAAAGGACCTTCGGGCGAGAGGACCGGCGCCGTTTGTTCGCTATTGGCAATCGCCTGTGGCATTCCGACAGCTCCTACAAACCGACGCCGGCCAAATATTCCATCCTGCATGCCCACGCCATCCCCACAAAGGGCGGCAATACGGAATTTGCCGATATGCGCGCCGCCTATGAAGACCTTGATGATGAGATGAAAGACCTGGTCCAGGATTTGATTTGCGAACATTCGCAACTCTACTCCCGCGGAAAGATCGGGTTTACCGACTTTACCGATGAAGAACGCCAACGTTTTGAACCGGTTCGCCAAGTCATGGTCCGGCGCCATCCCGTAACAGGGCGCAAGTCCTTGTATCTGTCATCCCATGCGGGCGGCATTGTCGGCTGGCCGGTGCCGGAGGCGCGCATCTTTCTGCAAGACCTCGCCGAACACGCAACGCAAAGACAATTTGTCCACGCCCATGAATGGCAGATCGGTGATTTGGTAATCTGGGATAATCGGCAGACCATGCACCGAGCACGCCCGTTTCCGGATGAACAGCCCCGTGACATGCGACGCACCACCTTGGCCGGCGACGGGCCAACCGTCGCGTAATTTAGGAGATTAATATGCAGGTAGGCGTTGTCTTTCCACAGACGGAAATTGGCTCTGACCCCATCGCTGTTCGCGACTATGCCCAAACGGCCGAAGGCCTGGACTGCAGCCATATACTCGCCTTCGACCATGTTTTGGGGGCTAACCGGGCCAGGCGGCCTGATTTTCGTGGTCCTTATGACCATAATTCCCTTTTTCATGAACCCTTTGTTTTATTTGGTTATCTCGCCGGTCTAACGGAACGCATCGGACTTACCACCGGCATCATTATCGTCGCCCAACGGCAAACGGTGCTTGTGGCCAAACAAGCGGCGGCTGTGGATGTGTTGAGTGGCGGCCGGTTGCGTCTCGGCATCGGCATTGGCTGGAACGACGTTGAGTTCGAGGCCTTGGGTGAAAACTTTCGTAATCGGGGTAAACGGTCAGAAGAACAGGTGGAGGTAATGCGGGCCCTGTGGACCCAGGAAACCGTGACCTACGATGGCAAATGGCACAAGATCACCGATGCAGGCATCAATCCGTTGCCAGTACAAAGGCCCATACCCATCATCTTTGGCGGCATGGCGGATGCGGTCATGCGCCGCATTGCGAAGATCGGTGACGGGTGGCTGCCCCAATTCGAAGGATTTGGATCCGATGGCAAGACCGCCAACGAAGAGGGCCGGGCCTTAATCGCCAGATTGGGCGGCTACATTCGCGAGGCGGGACGGGAGCCAAAGGA
>CAXGCE010000466.1:0-2482 GCA_964007795.1 uncultured Alphaproteobacteria bacterium
CTCTGGCAGTTTCGGCGATACCGATATCTACGGCGCCCAGCAGCATGGACCGCTTCTTGACATTCAAATTCCGGATTGAACCATGACCTGAGACTCGATCTTCGCGAATGTTCGAATCCTTGATATAATAAAAGTGGGCTCTGCAGCGAAGTAAAATGAATTTGCCAATCACGAATGCGAGGGAGAGTTAAGATGCGCAATATTTCCTATGATAATATCACTGAAACTGTCGTTCGCGCTTATTCTGGCGGCGAGGATGCGAGGACCAAGGAAATCGTCACCTCGCTGATCCAGCGGCTCCACGATTTTGTTCGCGAAGTCGAATTGACACCAAAGGAATGGGAGGCCGCCATAGGTTTCCTGACGCGCGCGGCGTCGATAACGGACGAGAAACGCAACGAGTTCATATTGCTGTCAGACCTCTTCGGCGTTTCGGGATTGGTCGATCTTGCAGACGGACGTCATGATGAAGGGGCTTCGATGACTACTTTGATGGGACCCTTCTATGTGCCAGGAACACCGGAGTTGCCGAATGGCGCGGACTTAACGGGCGACAATGATGGAGAACGCATTGTCGTATATGGGCAAGTGCGCAAAACTGACGATACGCCGATCAATGGCGCCAAAATTGAGGTCTGGCAGAATGCGCCGAATGGACTTTATGCGGTTCAGGACACCAGTCAGGCGGAACATAATTTGCGCGGTACTCTGCGCGCCGACGAGAATGGCAACTATATGTTTGCCACGGCAAAACCAATTTCCTATCAGGTGCCAGAGGACGGCGCGGGGGGAGAACTCGTTCGTGCCTTCGGTCGCCACTGTTGGCGTCCGGCGCATATCCACATTATGGTCACTGCCGATGGAAGCAAACGGCACATCAGCCAGATCTTCGATGTTGACGATCCATACATTGACGAGGACTCGGTCTTTGGTGTGCGTTCCGATCTAGCTGTCCCGTACGACCAGCAACCAAGCGAAGAGGAACTGGCGCGTTTTGCCGATATCCAACGGCCTTTCAATATTACCAATGTTGATTTTGTTTTGGCCGACGGCTGATAAATCACATTGGTCTCTGGCCGCGGAACGGAGGCAACGAGGATGTCAACAAAGGCTGACGGCGCATGCACAACAAGGAACATCCGATTTCGCTTCTTGAACAAAATGTCCGAGCTAAAGAGGGTTTTTTTCGAATAATTGATGAGCTGCCGGCTGAGGAGGTAACAATAAAGCGAAAATCACCGACGCTAGCCGGCCAAGGCATCCTTTCATGGGAGTGGATGTTACGGATGAATGGGGAAGTTTGATGCGGCTGGGCTTCTTCACAATGCCGATCCACCCGCCAAGCCGCAGCCTGACAGAGACGTTGAAGGAGGACCGCGAACTTGTCCTGCTTGCTGAGGAATTAGAATTCACGGAAGGCTTCATCGGCGAACACATTACCGACGGCGCCGAAAACATTACCTCGCCTCTCATATTTATCGCCTGGCTGCTGCGTGAGACTAGTCGGATTAAGCTGGGAACGGGAACCGTCAACCTGCCCATTCACCACCCCGCGGTGGTCGCGGCCGAAGTCGCCATGGTCGATCACATGGCGGAAGGCCGTTTCCTCTTCGGTATCAGTCCCGGGGGGCTGATATCCGACGCCGAGGCCATGGGGGTGCTGGATAACGACCGCACGGCCATGTTTCTGGAAGCCATAAATCACATTCTTGCCATCTGGGAGGGTGAGCCACCCTACAACCTGGAAGGTGATTTCTGGAATATCTCGACTGAACGGACGGTTATTCCTGAACTTGCTCAAGGCACCATGGCTAAGCCCTACCAAAGACCTCATCCTCCCATCGTGGTCACTGCCGTGGCACCCTTTTCCCAGGGCGTGGCTGCGGCGGCAGAACGGGGTTGGGATCCAATTTCTGCTAATTTTTTGCAGCCCCAGTGGGTCAAGACCCATTGGCCCAAATATGTTGAGGGGTGTGACCAAGGTGGTCGCGTAGCTGACCCCGCAAAATGGCGTGTCGCGAAGAGCATTTTTGTAGCCGACGATGCTTCAACGGCCGAGCGGTACGCCACAGAGCCTCAAGGACCCTATCATTTCTATTATTATTCGTTATTTACGAAACTGCTCCGTGTCGGCCGCACTAATCTTTTTAAAACCGACCCGGATATGCCTGACAGTGCCCTTAATCTGGAGACCATCGTCGACCAACTGGTGATCCGGGGCACAACTGATCAAGTAGTTGATCAAATCCTCGCCTACCGAGAGAACATAGGGGATTTTGGAACTCTGCTCTATGCTGGCCACGATTGGACCGACAAAGACCTCGCGCGTCGTTCCATGGTGCTGATGGCGGAAGAAGTCATGCCCCGCGTTAACGCTGCCATCGGCGTGTAATCGACTAGTTGTCCTTAACTTTACCTAGAGCCATCAGGATTCGCTCCGGTGTGGCTGGATGCGTGTTCAGACGGACATTTAGCGGCATCA
>CAXGCE010000467.1:0-2475 GCA_964007795.1 uncultured Alphaproteobacteria bacterium
CGTGGGCGAGGGCGGTCAGCCGCAGGACCTCACCGACTGTTTGTTCTTTGCTCATTCATGCCTCGTTGCTTTCGGAATTACGCGTTGACGTCGATCACCGTGCGGCCGCGCACCTGACCCTTCAAAATATCGGCCGTAATAGCGGGAACGTCAGCCATGGGCCGAATTTGAGTCATAGCGTCCAATTTATCCAAGGGCAGATCCGTGGCCAGACGGGCCCAGGCCTGAGCCCGTCGATCCGACGGACAATAGGCACTGTCAATGCCCCAAATTCTTGTTCCCCGCAGGATAAAGGGTAATACAGTGCCTGGTAGATCCGGCCCCGCAGCCAGACCGCACACCGCGACCGTGCCCAGCGACTTGGTCTGGGCCAGGACATTGACCAAAATATTGCTGCCCACGGTATCTATGCCCCCGGCCCAGGTTTCCCTCCCTAGGGGGCGGCCCTTTGCGCTCAATTCCTCTCTCGGCACGATGCTGCTAGCGCCCAAGTCTTTGAGATAATCATGTTCGCTCTCCCGGCCGGTGGAGGCAGCGACGCTGTAGCCCAGGTTAGCCAGAACCGCCACCGCGACCGAGCCGACACCACCCGCTGCGCCGGTGACAATGACATCCCCATTGCCCGGTTTCACGCCTGCGTCCTCCAGGGCTAACACACTCATCATGGCCGTAAATCCGGCCGTGCCGATGGCCATAGTCTGCTGCAAGCTCAGACGGTCGGGTTTTCCCACCAACCAGTCTGCCTTGGCGCGAGCTCTTTGCGACAGCCCGCCTGAAACGTTTTCACCCACGCCCCAGCCTGTTAAGACCACCTCGTCGCCGACCTCGAATTTGGCACTGTCCGAAGCCTCGACCACGCCGGAATAATCAATGCCAGGCGCCATGGGCATGGCTCTCATAATCTTGGAGATATTGCCCTGAACGGCCATCCCGTCCTTGTAGTTAATGGTGGAAAATTTCACGCCCACCGTCACTTCATCAACTGCGAGGTCATTGTCTGCGACGTCCCTAAGTTCTACACTCGCTTTGCCATCAACCTCAGTGGCCCACCAGGCCTTGAACGTGCCCTTCATAATCGTTTCCCATAATGGTGTTTCGAAATAATTTCAGCGCGGATCATAGCGTCTGAATTCAGTCCGGCAAGCATTCGCCAAATTTTAACGGTTGGCCAACAGGCGGGCTTGCCAATTCTCCATCTCGCATCACGATATGGCCACGAATGATGGTGGCAATGGGCCAGCCCGTCACCTCTCGCCCATGGAATGGCGTCCAACCAGAACGGTTAGCCATGTCTTCGTCCAATATCTGTCGCTTGGCGCCCAAATCCACCACCGTGAAGTCACCGTCATTTCCAACGGCTATGCGACCCTTGCCAGCAATGCCGAATAACCGCGCGGGTCCGGCGCACAGCAGATCCATGAGGCGCAACAGGCTTAACCGACCTGCCGCCGCGTGGTCCAACATGACGGGCAACATGGTCTGAACGCCGGGCATGCCCGACGGGCTGGCCGGATAGATCGTGCCCTTTTCCTCCAAGGTGTGGGGCGCGTGGTCGGAACCAAGAACATCTACAACACCTTGCTGCAAGCCCCACCACAGGCCCTGCCGGTGGCTCTCGTCCCGGATTGGTGGGTTCATCTGTGCCCGTGTGCCCAATTCGGTATAACAGTCGGGTGCAGATAGGGTCAGATGTTGCGGCGTTACTTCGACCGAAGAGATATCCTTGTTTTCCGCCAGAAACCGAATTTCCTCCGCCGTGGTAATATGCAGAACATGGACCCTGGCGCCGGTTTCTCGTGCGATCGCGATTAGCCGTCTGGTAGCTCGCAGGGCGGTTTCAGAATCCCGCCAAACAGGGTGAGCTGACGGATCAGCCGCCTCTTGCGCCAGGTGCTGGCGTTCCCTCAGGCGTGGTTCGTCTTCCGCATGCACTGCGCAGCGGCGTTTTATGGCGCCCAAAATGCGGCGCAAAGTGGGATCGTCTTCAGTCAATAGATTACCGGTGGAAGAGCCCATGAAAATTTTCACGCCGCAACAACCGGGTAGACGCTCTAATTCTGCTAACTGCGCGGCGTTCTCTTTCGTGCCACCAATATAAAAGGCATGCTCACACAACATGCGGTCCTTGGCACGGGCAAGCTTGTCAGCCAGAGCGTCCGGACTGGTGGTAAGGGGGGAGGTGTTGGGCATCTCGAACACCGCCGTGACGCCCCCCAACACGGCGCCGCGAGAGCCTGCCTCTAGATTTTCCTTGTGCTCACTACCCGGCTCACGGAAATGCACCTGAGTATCGATCACGCCGGGCAGTACATGCAACCCGGTGGCGTCAAAAACTTCACCGGCCGCAGCCGCGGTCATATCGCCGATGGCGGTGATACGCCCGTCACGGACGCCAACATCGCCGCGGCCAATGCCGTTATGGGTGATCAGCGTGCCCCCGCGCAGCAACAAATCAAAGGGTTCAACCATATGGGT
>CAXGCE010000468.1:0-2473 GCA_964007795.1 uncultured Alphaproteobacteria bacterium
TCTGATCCGCATCGCCGGACAGGTTGTGGAAAGGCAGCACGGCAATGGAGGGTTTGTCGGGGAGAGGCAATAGCGCATTAGTATCTGGTTTTGCCTTTACAGATTGCGAAAATTAGTCCGTTGCCCAATGCCAAACCTGGATGGGTCTAGCGATATTCTTGACTTCGTGTTCGCCGCCGTCTTCCCAGGAAACATCAAGTCGATCGCGCACCTGGCGATAGGCATCATCAGACAATATTATGCCGCCCGGTTCGCAAATGTTTTCCAGGCGCGCTGCTATATTAACGCCATCGCCCAACAAATCGTCACCATCCGCCACCACGTCGCCAACGTTAATGCCAATGCGGTATTCGATCCGGCGGTCAGTCGGCATATCGCGGTTTCTCTCGGCCATACGCTCCTGCACGGCGATCGAATACCGCACAGCTTCTACCGCGCTGGAAAATTCAAATAAAAAGCTATCACCTGCTGTGTTGGCGATCCGACCATGATATTCGATGAGAAGCGGCTCAATCAGTTCGGCACGATAGCTGCGTTGAGCTGCTAGGGTACCTTCTTCATCAATCCCAATAAGACGTGAAAAGCCAGCAACGTCCGCGACTACAATTGTTGTTAACCGGCGCTGCGCCTCTGCCACACACTCCTCCCCAACCAGTGGCTCCAAGCATACTTTGGCATTGTGTCAACAGCAACGGCGCTGACTTCGGCAATTGTTAAGGGTTGTCAGGCACCTGCCGGGGGTGGTTGCCAAGCGGATGGCACTAAGCGGAGCCGTTTGGCATCGTTCGGTAATGGGCAGCAGCACGAACCCTTCCTTTTTGGGGATCTATGCCACTGCGTCCGTCTTCATTTTCGTACAATTGGATTTCAGGCACATCTGGTCTCATACCCGGCACATCCAACCATAATCTCATGAGGTGACGTTTCCTGGCGTCGTCTGACCCATTCTTAAATTGGGTTCGTGCGAGCAGCGTCGTTCGGTTGTTCACGAACAGAGCATCGCCCTGTTCGACGCGAAACTAAAAAGCGTTGGCACCGGCACAGTTGTCAAAATAATCCAGAGCGGCTACTTCCTTCTCCGTCAAGGGCACGCCACATTCGTCGGCAGCGTTTTGCAAGATTTCCCGGACATAGAAGACCGAGGTGTTTCCTTTAAAGGTCGAGAATATTGGAACGGCATGTGGCGTCACCGGTTCGGCATCAAGAGCCTGTTCGTCCCGGCGATGATAAGGAAATCCCTTGTAATAGATTGGCATGTAGTGCGGGTGTTGAGCCGCAATCTGGTTGTGTATAGCGAGCGCCGAACTAACGATGGAGACACCACCCGAAACGGCCGGTCGATAACAGAACAATCCCGCAATCTGGGCTAAATCCGTGTGCAGACGCAATTCTCGGGCTGACGTATAACCGCGCGCCTCTTCCTCCTCGCCCGGTTTGGTCAAGTCCCGAACATGTCCCAGTCTGTCACCAACGGCACTTTGCGATACCGCGATGCCAAAGTGGGTGCCGATGCCCCAGTACATTTTGGCCATATCGTCAGCATCATATCGATCCGCCGGAAGTCCACGCATCACTACAATGCCACGTCCAAATAACAATTCATTTAGAGTACTCGCCAGAAGGTCGTCTAAATCGGAATGTTGAAAATCCGACGCCGTGATGTCCGTGAGTGAGAGGCCGCGACGGTTCACGTCTGCCAGCCGCTCTTCCAGCGCGGTGATCTGCGTATGGCTTAGAAAAATTGAAATATCATCCACATCCTTGAAGTCGGAACCACGCCAAGCTTGTGGAAATGGGAAGGTCTCAATAACCGTTTGCGTCATAGCGTTCCTTTGAGTTCGAAACGATTATACATGACCAAAAAGAGCGATAAAACCGCCTATTTCTAAGCCACATCCGCCAAATACTAACGATATTTTATCTTCTGGCCTGGATAGCTGCCACTGTTACGCCAATTACAGGCTATCTTCGCCGCCATAGCAATCAACGTCGCCATGTCGTACTGAAATCCAGCATCCCTGCTTCTGTGGAAGGCAGTGATATCTCTGAATATTTGCAAAGACCATACGTTGATCCGTCGACCAGAGGATGATTCCATGTTTAGAATGGGCAAAACTAATTTTGGCTCGAGGGGAGATCAAGCAAATGGATGTACGGGCAGCCGTGGCACATAAGGCAGGGGCGCCGCTTACAATCGAAACGGTGCAATTGGAAAGTCCCCGCGCGGGCGAATGCCTGGTGGAGATAAAGGCCAGCGGCATTTGCCACACGGATGCCTTCACTTTGTCCGGAGACGACCCTGAGGGTATATTTCCCGCAATTCTAGGTCATGAAGGCGCCGGCGTGGTAGTTGAAGTTGGAGAAGGCGTTACCTCACTCAAACCAGGCGATCACGTCATTCCCCTTTACACGCCGGAATGCCGCCAATGCGAATTTTGTCTTTCCGGCAAAACCAACCTGTGCGGAGCTATCC
>CAXGCE010000469.1:0-2471 GCA_964007795.1 uncultured Alphaproteobacteria bacterium
GAGGAGCCTCCCTCTCACATCATTGGCCCCGCAATACATAAGACTAAGGATCAAGTTTCGGACCTGTTCCTTCAGCATCATGCTAAATTAGGCCACACCGAGCGCCAGACCGAACCACCTAAGATGGTCAACGAGGCACGACAAATTCTGCGGGAAAAATACTTCAATGCCGATGTTGGGATCACCGGGGCCAACTATCTGATTGCCGAAACGGGCAGTTCCATAATCGTAACAAATGAAGGTAACGGCGATCTGACCCAGACCTTGCCCAAAATCCACATCGTGGTGACATCACTGGAAAAAGTGGTGCCCACACTGGAGGACGCGACTACCTTGCTGCGCCTGCTAGCTCGTTCGGCTACCGGGCAGGAATTTTCTGCCTATACGACCATTTCAACCGGCCCCCGGCGGGAGGGCGATCTCGATGGGCCCGAGGAATATCATGTTATCCTGTTGGACAATGGTCGCTCTGCCATGCTGGGCGGCGAGGTGCGGGAGATGCTGCATTGCATACGGTGCGGCGCCTGTATGAACCATTGCCCTGTTTATCAGACAGTTGGCGGCCATACTTATGGCACGGTTTATGTTGGCCCCATGGGGGCTGTCCTTTCGCCTGCTTTATTGGGAGTATCTAGCACCCGCCATCTGCCTTGCGCCTCCACCCTGTGTGGGCGGTGCGAGGAGGTTTGCCCGGTTTCTATTCCCCTGCCGCGTTTGTTGCGGCAATGGCGGGAGCGGGCCTTTGAGGCGAGGGAAGTCCCTCAATTGGAGCGATGGGGCGTGGCCGCATGGGCCTATTTCGCCAAACGACCATGGATTTATGGTCTAGGTGCTCGACTGGCTATGCGGGGTCTGGCTTTTCTGGGGCGTGAGCGGGGTAGGGTGAGTAAGCTGTGGTTTGCTGGTGGCTGGACTGATGGTCGGGATTTACCAACTCCCGAAGGCAAAACTTTCCAAGAACTATGGTTCAAGCGAGAGCGGGAGCGGACATCTTTATGAGCAGCCGGGAGCAAATCTTGGACGCAATTCGACAATCTCTGGGTAGGCCGGAACTGAGTACGGACGCTAAGCGCACCCTGAACCAGCAGATCATGAAGCATCCTGCCAATCTGGTGCCGGCTCGGGCCAAGGGCGAACGCGCCCAGCTGATCAAACAATTTCGGGACATGGCCCAGGCAGCTGCCTGCACGGTTGAAACAGTCTCTGATCTGGTCGCTGTACCTGCCGCAGTGTCGCAATTTTTGCGGGCCAACAATTTACCTACACAAATTACCTTGGCGCCGGACGAATGGCTCAGCGGACTCGATTGGAATAGCAATAATTTACTGGAAACCAAGATAGGGTCCGCCGATATTGACGACATGGTTTCTGTCACGCCCGCTTTCGCTGGGGTGGCGGAAACCGGGACCCTTGTAGCTTCTTCTGGCAGTGCGCATCCCACAACCCTAAACTTTGTGCCCGATTATCATGTCGTTGTCCTTCGCCATTCCCAGATTGTTGGGTCTTACGAAGAGGTTTGGGCCCGCCTGCGCAAGGCGAACAAACAGGGCCGGGGTTTTACCATGCCCCGCACTGTTAACATGATTACTGGTCCTTCCCGCACTGCTGACATAGCCTTGACCATCGAACTGGGCGCCCACGGACCGCGTAGCCTACACATCATCTTGATTGATGACGAAGCCGGGTAAGAATAAGGAGACACCGGGCAAACCCTCGAGTGGTGACGCTTTGTTCGAGGCTGCTATGCGCGGAGCCAAACCCCTGCAGCAACGCCCCGCAAAGCCACCAATAAAATCGATTCCACCATCTGAGGAAAAAATTGACGTAGTCGGACCGCCGGCTGCTTCTGCGCGCCGTCGGCCAGTCCTATCCCCTGGGTCATCCGGCGGTGGCCTTGATAAACGCAGCGCTGATCGTTTGCGCCGGGGCCAAATGCGCATCGAAGGGCGTCTGGACTTGCATGGCCTCACCCAGGTTGACGCTCATCGCGCCGCGCATGCCTTCATTGTCGAATCGCACCGCACGGGACGGCGTTGTGTTCTGATCATTACGGGCAAGGGTGGCTTCCGCGAAGGCGACGTTGATAGGCTCAAACAGCCGCATGACGGACTCAACGCCGATAGCGAGGGCGATGATGCCCAGGACGAGGGCCGATGCGAAGCCGGCGAGATCCCCGACTTTCCCGGTGCCGAAGCTGAAGTCGCCGTTATGAGCATTGCGTTTCGCGTAGGCATAAGCCGCGGCTGCAACACCAAGCGCTCCGGCATGGGTGGCCATATGGAAGCCGTCAGCCAGTAGGGCCATCGATCCAGTAGTGTAACCAGCGACAATCTCTGCCACCATCATGAGGGCGGTGAGCACCACGACCCAGAGTGTCCGGCGGGCATTGTCGTCATGGCTGGCGGCCAGGAACATATTGTTGATTTCCACTGAGAAGTGACCCGGGTTTTCCATCGAGAAGTGACCCGTCT
>CAXGCE010000470.1:0-2465 GCA_964007795.1 uncultured Alphaproteobacteria bacterium
GCCTCCACAAGGCCGGTGAAATTGGCGGCGCTGACTGGCGCCACCATGACAAAACCATCCAAAGTACGCAAAGGTGAAAAGACAATAGGCCGGTCCGGCGCTTCCAATTGTGCCGCTTGATATTCATAGGCAAGCATGTTGTGCATGGCATCCATCATGGCCACGTCGATCTGTTGCCCCTGTCCTGTTTTCAGCCGCTGCACCAATGCGGCGTTGATGGCTCCTAAAGCATGAGTGGCGCCCAGAATATCGGCAGTGGTCGACCGTGTCGGGGGCGGCTGGGCGGCATCGCCTTGATAATTCATCATGATCAGATCGTGACCCGAAGCGGCGTGTATGATTGGCGCAAATGCCGGACGCTGACTGCCGGGACCAATCTGACCGTAGCCCGAAATAGCGCAGTAGACGAGTTCCGGACGCAACGCTGACAAGGTCGGGTAATCTAGACCTAGCCGGGCCATGACACCGGGGCGAAAATTCTCTAGCACTACGTCGACCGTGTGGATCAATTCTAGAATCGCTTGGCGGCCTTTTTTACTCTTTAAATTCAATACAATGCTTTTCTTGCCGCAGTTCATGTGGGCGAAATAAGCACTTTGGCCGTTCCTATAAGGTGGTGCGTTGCGTAGAAAATCGCCCCCGGGTGGCTCCACCTTGATGATTTCGGCTCCTAAGTCCGCCATCAGCCTTGTACAATAAGGCCCTGCGAGAAACATAGAAAAATCCAATACCCGAATTCCGTCTAACGGCCCGGGCAGTGGTTCGTCTTTTATAGATATCGCTGACATAAAATATCCGCCAAATTCCGTCAGAACCTACCGTATTCAGCATGATCTTGTATTGCCTAGGACGATGGAGTCAAATTGTTGCACAAAATCATTTTTCAAATACGGCTATAAGATTTTGTAACTAGGCGCGCATTTCATCTGTTTGGCCTGGGCTGCGATTTGCTGTCTACGCGGTCTCGGCGAAACAGGACAAAGAAGTCGGCGGAACATGTGAGAACCGAAGCAAGCACGGTATCAACTGCTATGGCGAAATCAGCTCCTAGGGCCGCCGCCGGGTTTGGCGGACTTTGCAAATTACCTTAGTGATAGTCAGCTTCTGCCGCAGGGTCTGACCGCGCGCGGTAAAACTTTTGGCGTTGATAGGGTGGGTTAGGGCGCCTGGTGTGCTTTGTGCTTGGGGCACCTGGGTCAGCAACTCCTGTATCGATGATTGCGTCGCGGTCATGACCCGGCCTCGTCGTTTTGACGAAGCGACCAGTACACCTGCAACGTGGCCTCGTCCATCCAGCATGGGGCCCCCCGATAAACCACCTAGGGCTGGCAGATCATGAGGCCGCCGCTTGATTTCAGCCCAAGCCAGAATAGGTTCATTTATATGATAACGGCCCACGGATTTCATGCGGGCTCGACCGATCGCGCGGGCATGCACGTCGCCGGGACGGCCCTGGGGATAGCCTAGGGAATATCCATCATCGCCACGGCCTGGAGTGGCACTGGAAAGGCCCAAGGGAACACGGCCGGTTCGTGTACGTAACAGTGCCAGATCTGCGTTCGGGTGAAAATGTATCTCCTGCACGCGAAGGCCCTTTCGCGGGCCTGTTTGGATCCAGATCGCGTCGCAACCATGAGCGACGTGGCGTGCAGTCAGCCACCATCCGTTATCGGTAATGGCAAAGGCAGTCCCCGTGCTGGAGCCTTTGGTGCCGACCTCTATCTCTATGACCGGGTCGTTGGGTCCGGCCCTTGGTGGTGGCGGAACAGAGGCTACTTCGCGGGGCCGGCGGAGGCCTTCCTGAGCGCTCATGATGGCTGTCACGATACCGTATAGGGCGGACAGCAGCGCCAGCAGATATATAAAGCGGTTCATAACGGAATATCTGGCCGAACCTATCCGGATATGGCGGCGGCATTAATAGCGGCGACTGAAAGTTTGATCCCGGCGAGCAGAATCGAGGGGGCTAACTCCCCTTCCTCGATGCGGGTGGAAAGATCTTTCAGTAACAAATCGCTTAGACGAAACACTACAATCTGAATTGCCACGGCCAGGATACCCCAAATAATGATTTCCGCCACGCTGACAGACGATGCCATGCAGAAGGCTAGGGGAATGGCTAGGCCCAGGATTGCACCGGACAGGGAAATTGCGGCGGCCAGATTGCCATCCTTTACCAGAGCAAAGTCCTTGTGTGGCGTAGTAAGGGTGTAAAGCACCACGCCACCCGCCAGCATGACCAGGGTTACAAAAAAATGCAGTATCAGGAACGGCAATCCTGTGGCGAAACTTTGCAAGACAACGTCCATGACAGCCTAACCCCGCGTTTCGGGAATACGATCTTTCGGAATACGTTCCTCCGGAATGACGGCCACGGCGGAAATCTCGACCAGGAATTCCGGCTTCACCAAGGCGGCGACCTGTACCAACGTGGATGCTGGATAAGGTTCGGAAAAGAATTCCTT
>CAXGCE010000471.1:0-2458 GCA_964007795.1 uncultured Alphaproteobacteria bacterium
GGATCATGGCATAATTATCGCATCCTATCTGGGAAGTATTTTGATGGCAGGTGGTTATCTCGCGATCGGCTCCTGTGTTTCAGCAGCAACGAAAAATCAGGTTATCGCATTTGTCATTTCTGTTGTAGTTTGTTTCCTCTTCACGGTTTCAGGCGCTCCCATTGTGTTAGATTTCTTCGCCGCCTGGGCACCCCAACTGCTATTGGATGCGATCGCCTCTTTCAGCTTCCTGACACATTTCAACGCAATCCAGAATGGCGTGATTGATCTACGCGATCTGATCTATTTCGTTTCACTGATCTTGCTATGGCTTTTTGCCAACTTGCTGATCGTCGATCTGAAGAAAGCCAGCTAGGAGAAAGGGGCATGAACCGTTCAACCACCACCGTCGTCGCTCTAATTCTCGCTGCTGTGTTGTTCTTTAGCGTCAACATCTTTTCATCCAACATTTTCCGATCCGCCCGTTTGGATCTAACACAAGAGGGATTGTATACCCTGAGCGCCGGTTCGGCGCGGATCCTATCGGAGATACCAGAACCTATCCGCCTACGTTTCTATTTTTCGGAAAAGCTGGCGGTACAGCTGCCCAATATCAAATCCTACGGCCTTCGGGTACGAGAACTGCTGGAGGAGTACGTTATCCGCTCCGATGGCAGGATCAAGCTGGAAATCATCGATCCCCAACCCTTTACCGAGGCCGAGGACGATGCGGTGCGATTTGGCCTTCAGGCCGCTCCGCTTGGCACGGGCGAGAATATGTACTTTGGCCTCGTTGCCACAAATACCGTCGACGACCGGCAGGTCATCCCTTTTTTCAACCGAGAAAATGAGGCCTTTCTAGAATATGACATGACCCGGATAATTTATAATTTAAGCGATCCGAGTAAGCCGGTCGTCGGGTTGATTACAGGCCTGGAGATGAATGCAGACGCCTCGCCGATGTTGCGCTTCGGCGGCGGACCGCAACCCTGGGCCATCGTGGCCGCAATCCGTGAATTATTTGACCTGCGGACTATCGACGCCAGCCAAGGCGCGATCCCGAAGGATCTTGACATTCTTTTGATAGCTCATCCCCTGGGCCTAAATGATCAGGCACTGTACGCAATCGACCAGTTCGTCATGGCTGGTGGCCGGGCCCTTATCTTTGTTGACCCTTATTCGGAAGTGACGGCTCGTAGCCGGCGCCGGGGGCAGTCGGCAGGTGAAACCTTCGCCAGTTCAACTATCGATAAATTATTAAAGCCGTGGGGCGTGACCGTCGTCACAGATCATGTGATCGCCGATTATCAAGCAGCTCAACAAGTCAATGCGGGGCGGGGCGCAGGTCAACGCATTGTTCGCTATCTTGTTTGGCTGCAAATAGCGGCAGAAAATCTCAACCCCAGCGATGTGGTTACCTCTAATCTTGGGCCGATGATTTTTGCTAATGCAGGTACAGTGCGTTCCCTGGGCGATTCTAAGACGAAGGTAACGCCACTTATCACCACGTCCAAACAGGCCATGCGCATGGATACCAACATCATCCGATTTGGCCCGGCGCCTGATCGGTTATTAGAGTTGTTCAAGCCTGATGGCGAAACGCATATGATTGCCGCTCGGCTAAGCGGCGCAGTAAATTCGGCGTTTCCTGATGGCCCTCCGAAAAGCAAGGATGGGAAACAGAATAAGAATGCTAAGCCGGATAACGCAAAACACCTGACGAAGAGCAGAAAGGATATCGGCGTCATTGTCGTCGCTGATACGGACTTGTTGCATGATCAATTCTGGTTGCGGAAACAAAATTTGTTCGGCCAAGAATCCATCGTGCCAATTTCAGCGAACGCCGATTTTATAATAAACGCCTTGGATAACCTGTCCGGTTCGACAGACCTGATTAGCCTACGCAGTCGAGGCAAATCTGACCGGCCTTTTACCGTAATCGAGGCCATGCGTCTGGAAGCCGAGCGAAAGTTTTTAGCCGAGGAGCGGAAACTGAAAGAAACCCTGCAAAAGGGCAGGGAGCGTATCGCCGAGCTGGAAACCAGAGCAAAGGCCACCGCCGGCAGCCTGCTGACGCCAGACCAGCAACAAGAAATTAAGACCATGCGGGGAGAATTATTCAAAACTCGTAAGCAGTTACGCGATGTGCAGCACAATCTGAATCGGGACATCGAACGTCTTGAGGCAAACATGAAATTCATAAACGTCGGATTGATGCCTCTGGCGGTGGCAGTCATCGCAGCCGTACTGGCAGCCGTCGGCATACGCCGCCGGCGTGCGAGTGCTGTGAGAATTTGAAGAGGGAAAAAATATGAGGGCCAAACCCTTTGCTATTCTTGCAATCGTGACCGCTGTGTCCGTTGCCATCGCGGGTTGGTCAGTTTTTGAGCGCAATCAAGCTACCGCATCCGGTCCACCTCCAGGCAGCCTATTCCCCGGTCTGATTAATCAGGTCAACGAAATCGCGCGCATCGACGTG
>CAXGCE010000472.1:0-2452 GCA_964007795.1 uncultured Alphaproteobacteria bacterium
AACGTAGAAGTGCAGCGCCGCAACTGAATTGCCTTTTTGCTCCATAGAGAAAAAAATAACATGTCCTGGGCCAAATCCAAAACACACCGACCCCGATCGGTTGACGGAGTAACGGGTTCAACGGCATAAGAAGTCACGAAGAAGAGATTGGGTGATCATGGAACGCGAATCGATGGAAGTGGATGTGTTGATTGTCGGTGCCGGGCCATCCGGTCTATCAGCCGCAATCCGCCTGATGCAACTAGCCGAAAGAGCTGGCACAGAGTTGTCGGTTTGCGTCATCGAAAAGGGTTCCGAGGTCGGCGCCCATATTATGTCCGGCGCGGTGATGGAACCACGCGCCATGGACGAATTGTTCCCGGATTGGAAAGAACTCGGCGCGCCGTTGAACGTTCCCGTCACGAAGGAAAAATTCATGTTCCTGACGGCGGTTAATTCAGTTCCCTTACCAACGTTTCTTTTGCCCAGGGCGTCGCATAACAAAGGCAACTACATCATTTCTCTTGGCAACGTCTGTCGCTGGATGGCGGAACAGGCCGAGGCCATGGGCGTGGAAATCTATCCCGGCTTTGCAGCATCAGAACTGCTGTTCCACAATGACGGGCGCGTCAAGGGTGTGGTGACCGGTGTCATGGGAATTGGTGCAAATGGCGAGCAGAAACCCACGTTCGAACCGGGCATGGAACTACACAGTAATTATGTACTTTTTGGTGAAGGTTGCCGGGGTTCCCTATCGAAGCAGTTGATCAAACGCTTTGACCTTGAAAAAGATTGCCAGCCGCAAACATATGGCATCGGCCTAAAGGAATTGTGGGAGGTGCCAGACAATGTGCACCAGGAGGGTTTGGTCGTCCACACTGCGGGCTGGCCTATGGACAATGCCACATATGGCGGCTCGTTCCTGTATCACCTTGACAACAATCAGATCGCCATTGGATTTGTGATCGGCCTGGATTATCAAAATCCACATCTCTCGCCCTTTGATGAATTCCAGCGCTACAAAACCCATCCAGACATCAGACGCTATCTCGAAGGCGGTAAGCGCATCGCCTATGGTGCCCGGGCACTGACCGAGGGCGGGTTACAATCTATACCCGGTTTGGTTTTTCCTGGCGGCGCCCTGATTGGCTGCGCCGCCGGTTTCATCAATGTGCCCAAAATTAAGGGCAGCCACAACGCCATTAAGACCGGTATGTTGGCAGCCGAAGCTGCTTTCGAGGCGATCCGTGCTGCTAACGAAACCGGCCTGTCGATGCCGGAACCGGTCCTGGAAAGCTACCCGGAAGCCTTGCGGAATAGCTGGGTTTGGAAAGAGTTGTCCAGCGTGCGAAATTTCCGTCCGGGTTTCGCTAAATGGGGCCTGATTGGGGGTACATTGTATGGCGGCTTTGATCAATTCTTGGGCGGCCAGGTACCCTGGACCTTACGTCATCCTCATGTGGATCACGAAAGTTTAAAATCCAAGGACCAATGCAAACCCATTGATTACCCCAAGCCCGATGGTATTTTCAGCTTTGACCTACCATCCTCGTTGTTCATTTCCAATACCAACCACGAGGAAGATCAGCCCGTGCATTTACAATTGGCGGATACAACTAAACCAGTAGATCATAATTTGGCGTTATATGATGCGCCTGAACAGCGCTATTGCCCGGCTGGCGTCTACGAAATTCTAACCGATGACGATGGCAGTAATCCGCGGCTGCAAATCAACTCGCAAAATTGTTTGCACTGCAAAACTTGCGATATCAAGGATCCTACCCAGAATATTACCTGGACAGTGCCGGAGGGAACGGGTGGCCCGAACTATCCAAATATGTAGTTTAGGCCGAATGATTGCGGTTTGGGTTGCAGCAAGCTTTTTGCCGACATTTCTATCTGGCTGCGCTGATGGCGGCCACGATTGGGTGGCTCCCAAGAAGGAAGAAGCCACAATGTCGATGTCCCCATCGCCACTAGGGCATTATTTATCCGCCCGATTGGCACAGGATGAAATGGATTCCGGTCGTGCCGTGAATTTCTACGGCGTGGCCCTGTCAGCCAATCCAGACAATCAGGCCTTGTTGCATCAGACCATGCTGTTAATGCTAGCTGAGGGGCGCATTGCGGACGCCATCAGTCTGGCTCAGCGCCGTATTGCCAGGCACAGTGATGCCGCCATGGCAAGACTAATACTAGCGTCACAGGCAATCCGTGACAATGATCTGGCGACAGCGCGGAAACATTTATCAAAAACGAAACGCAAGAAATTCATGTCCTTGTTACAGCCATTATTACTGGCCTGGATCAATAGTGCGGATGACCGCTACGGCGAAGCGCTGACGGCACTCAATCATTTGCGGAAACGCGAGGCGTTCAAGCCCTTTAGGACCTATCATTCAGCTCTAATTAGCGACTTTTCCGGCTATGAGGTCGCGTCCCGCGAATTCTTTGAAGAAACTTTAAAAGGCAA
>CAXGCE010000473.1:0-2449 GCA_964007795.1 uncultured Alphaproteobacteria bacterium
TTCTATGCCGCCAAGACGGAGGCCGCAGCTTTGGAAGAACCCCGGGAAAACATCACCTATTATTTCGAGCGGCAAGCACGCCTTATTTCTGCTTCCGGTCCCAAGGGCGGTCGAGCTGAACAGCGCAACACGGCCGCTGCCCTTACGGCTCTGTCCTATGAAGATATTCTGCGTGACCGAGTAGCCTTCGGCTCCGCACCCCGTTTAGTTGACCGTCTCCATGAATGGCGCGAGGTACTGGGCATTAACGGCATTACCGTTGAATTAAACGCAGGCGGCATGCTAACGGTCGATCAAATCAAAACCAGCCTGAGTATCCTCACTAATGACGTCCTGCCCGAATTCCGTTGATGCAACTTGATTACGCATTTGAGGGATTTAATTCGAGCTAGCCCAGGTTAGCTAGGTTTCTCCGTTTCTGATATCAGATGTCAGGGGAAACGCTCGTCAATCAAGCGGATAGGCTTTTGACGGCTTTCTATGCCGGTCTGGCTAGCTAAGACACCCGGATCTGTGAGCATCACGTCCACGGCGACACCGATCTTCTCACGTAGGATATGTCTAAAGGTATCGCCCAAATCGGCACTACTATCTGAAACCTCAATTGTAACTGTCATTTCGTCCCGGCCATTGTGATCCCGGCGGACGCGGCAGATATACTCGCCGGCAAATTCCGGCTGATCTGCCAGCATCGCTCCGATCCCCTGGGGGAAAACGTTGATGCCACGCAATTTCACCATATTGTCGCTCCGGCCCAGGAAACCTTGCATGCGGCGCAAGTTGAGATCCGAGGGCGCAGTATCTGTACACATAGCCGAGACGTCATGGGTATTGAAACGAATGATGGGATAGATGTCGTCCTTAAACAAACACGTATTCACCATATCTCCCGTAATGCCGTCCATGACGGGTTGGCCGGTATCGATGTCGCAGATTTCTAGGTATTGAGCATCCTCCATAATATAGAGACCTGCCTTGTCTGGACCCTGGCCAGCAATCGCGCCAGTGTCACCGACACCGTACCAGTCGTAGATTTCCGCGCCTTCCCAGGCACGGGCCAGAGCGATTTCATCCTCCCGCCCCATATGGCCGGAAATCATGCGTATCGGCAGGTCACTACCCGGTTTCAGGCCCTGTTCGTGGGCCACATCAGCCAATCTTTTAATGTAATCAGCGAACCCAACCAGCATGGTAACGCCGAAATCCTTCATCAGGGTGACTTGTTGGACTGATGGCGTTTCCACCCCGGTACCGGCCGGCAGGAAGAATGAATTTGTCCAATGTACAACGGCCTCGCGAATATAATGGCCGCCATTGATCATGCCGTGGCCATAGACCGACTGCACAATATCCTCCTCCCGTAACCCTTGCAGCAGGTACAGACGGGCAACAAGAATATTCTGGATTTCCCGGCTCCGGGGACCATACAGCAAGACCTGCGGCTGGCCCGTCGTGCCCGATGTAGTATGCACGATCACCGGCGGACGCGACGAAGCGCCATAGGTATCCATGCCATGAAAGTCGCCAAACGGAGGATACATGATGATGGAGGCCATAATATCCGATTTATCGAACGTGGGCAGTTTGACGATATCTTCCAGGCCTCTGATATCCATTGGCTCCAGTCCCTCGGCGTCCCAAAGTCGCTGGTAGAATGGAATGCCCCAGGCCCGCTTCATCTGCACGGCAAATCGATCCTCTTGCAAGGCGCGTAATTCGTCCCGGCTGATCGATCCAAACCGGCGCAAGAAGTCTGGCCCGATCGGAAAATCCCTGACTAAACCGGCCATATCTGCCGCATTGAAATAGTTTGGCTGTTCAGACATGACCCTCGCCTAGATCAGGACAAGACAACCGGCAAGCGGCCACTAAAGGAAAGCATAACGTCAATTGGCCGGCGTTCTTGCCACTGGGCGAGTCGATCCAAGGTGATGGTTCCCCCGGCTATGGTCAGTTCGTCACCCGTCTCGCAAGCCACTTCATCCGGCAGTTCAACGGTTAAATGTTCCAAGGAAACCCCAACCACACGTAATTCACGACCCTGATGCAGAACAAAGGCGTCCTGACCTGGACCCGGCGGGGCATAGCCATCATTTAGTCCGCAGGGGGCCACGGCGGTCCGTCGTTCCCGGCGCGAACGGTGATAACCGCCTGATCCCATGGCGGGGCCTGTATCATGATTCCGCACCTGAATAACTCTACTTTTAACGGCGCGAAGCGCCGTTTTTAGATTTTTAGGCCAAATATAAAGGAAACCCTATGCAAAATCCGGGAAAATTATAGATTTTTCAAAAATTATCCAACTTCAAAAACTAAAATCGAGATTTCTCCACGAAAAAATAATATTTTTCGGTCGGGTTTTTTTTTACGCCTCCGAATGAATCTATATTCGGAGGAAATAGCGTCTATATACCTGATCCCATACCCATTATTATCCATTTGCCAAGAA
>CAXGCE010000474.1:0-2448 GCA_964007795.1 uncultured Alphaproteobacteria bacterium
CGTTTTTTGTTCTTGCAATGGCCATGGCTAACCCGTTGTCCTGTCGGACCTACCTACGTGGCCCCGGAATGTGCGGGTCGGTGCGAATTCGCCGAACTTGTGGCCCACCATATCCTCGTTCACAAACACAGGAATATGCTTTTGACCATTGTGTACGCCAAATGTCAGGCCCACGAACTGTGGCAAAATTGTCGACCGCCGAGACCAGATTTTGATCACATCTTGACGCCCTGAAGCTGCCGACGATTCCGCTTTCTTAAGCAGATAGCCATCGACAAAGGGGCCTTTCCAGACAGAACGGGACATCTTTTTGCCGCCTCTCTATTTCGAGCGCCGCCGGCGCAGGATGTACTTGCTTGAGGGATTTCTAACGGAGCGGGTCCGCTTACCCTTTGTTGGTTTGCCCCACGGGGTCACCGGATGTCGGCCACCCGAAGTCCGCCCCTCACCGCCACCGTGGGGATGGTCCACCGGGTTCATGGCCACGCCGCGCACCGAAGGGCGTTTGCCCAGCCAACGATTGCGGCCGGCCTTGGCTAGCTTGATGTTTGAATTATCCGGGTTCGATACGGCACCTACGGTGGCCATACATTCCGCTCGTACCAACCGCTGTTCGCCCGAAGTCAGGCGCAGAATGGCGTAACCCTGGTCCCGGCCCACCAGTTGCACATAAGTACCGGCAGAACGAGCGATCTGACCGCCCTTGCCCGGCTTCATCTCCACATTGTGGATGATGGTGCCGATCGGCATGCTCGATAGAGGCATGGCGTTGCCGGGCTTCACGTCAACGCGATCGCCCGCGACTACAGTATCGCCCGGAGCCAACCGCTGCGGCGCCAAAATATAAGATAAATCGCCATTACCATACTTAATCAGCGCGATAAAGCCGGATCGGTTAGGATCGTATTCCAGGCGCTCTACCGTCGCCGTTTCAAAACGCCGCCGCTTGAAATCCAACATCCGGTAACTGCGTTTGGCCCCACCGCCACGGCGCCGTGCGGTAATCCGGCCATGATTGTTCCGGCCACCCTTTTTCGTCAGACCCTTCGTCAGGGCTTTGACTGGTTTGCCGTTGTGCAACTCCGAGCGTTCGACCAGAACCAAGCCCCTGCGGCCCGGCGTAGTTGGATTATATTGCTTTAGCGCCATATCGTTACACCCCGCCCATAACGTCGATGGATTCCCCGTCTACCAACGTCACAATGGCCTTTTTCCAGTCCGACCGGCGCCCTTTGACACCGCGGAAACTCTTAGCCTTGCCCTTGACCCGCAAGGTGTTTACAGATTTCACCTTAACTGAAAACAATTCTTCCACCGCTTCCTTGATGCGCGGCTTCGTGGCATTCTTGGCAACGCGGAAACTGACTTGCCCGTGCTCGGACCCCATGGTGGCCTTTTCTGTGACCACAGGACCCAGGACCGTTGAATAGATTTGTTCTTTGTTCATTTAAAACGCGCCTCCAGAACTTCAACAGCGCTCTTGGTCAGCACCAAAGTATCACGGCGCAGGATGTCATAGACATTAGCGCCGGCGGACGCCATGATTTGAACGCCCGGGAGGTTGCCAGCGGCCCGCACCAAATTTTGGTCCAAATCACCACTATCAATGATCAGCACATCACCCCAGCCCAAGTCCGCGACTTTGGTAGACAATGTTTTTGTTTTAGCCTCCTCCAGGGCTGCCTGATCGAGGATAACTAGCTTGCCCTCGGCATGTTTCACCGACAGCGCCGAACGCATGCCAAGGGCCCGGACCTTCCTGGTCAACTTGTGGATATGATCGCGCACGCGGGGACCATGGGCCACGCCGCCGCCCCTAAACTGCGGCGCCTTGTTGGACGAATGCCGCGCCCGGCCAGTGCCCTTCTGGCGCCAAATCTTGGCGCCAGAACCACGGATCGCGTTACGCTCCTTGGCACCATGATTGCCTCCCCGGCGCTTCGCCAATTGCCAAGTGACCACGCGGTGCAGGATGTCGCGTCGCGGTTTGATGCCAAAGACTTCCTCCGCCAGCTCAATATCGCCGATGGCCTTGTTGTCCAGGGTTGTTACCTTCGCCTTCATGGCAACTATTCCTTCTTGCCGCCGCCTTTGGGTGCATCGTCTAAATCATCCAAGGCTTCCTCTGCCTCGACATCGCCGGGGACAGCCCCTGCAGTCTCTTCGACAGGAGCTTTTTCTATTACGTTCTCTGTAGTTTCTTCCAGCGCATTTTCTACCGGTTCCTCAACGAGCACCTCTGCAGATGTGACCTCTTCCACCGGCCGCTCGATTAGACCCGCCGGCTTGGGGGCATCTTCATGAAGCTTCTTTTTCACCGCGTCTTGAATTAGCACCCAACCGCTCTTGAAACCCGGCACTGAGCCCTTGACCAACAACAGGCCCGCATCATCGTCCGTGCCTACCACTTCAAGGTTTTGTATTGTGACCTGACCTGCGCCCATCTGA
>CAXGCE010000475.1:0-2446 GCA_964007795.1 uncultured Alphaproteobacteria bacterium
TTCAACGGGCATTTTGTCGATCGTTTCTGCTGGGCTATCGACAGTAGGTTCTGACCGGCCCTCCTTGGCAACTTCTGCAGACAGAGCAGCAGGAGCCGGTTCGACTGGCGCATCGGCGGATTCGGGTGGGATGGGCTGTCCGGCAACGGCGGCCAAACGCGGCGGCGAAATCACGGGCCGCTGCCCACTTTCTCCAATCTCGATCCCTGTTGCTACCACCGAGACCCGCATACGTCCATTCAAGCTGTCTTCCAATGCGGTACCGACGATGATATTAGCGTTGGGATCAACTTCCTGGCGCACACGGTTGGCGGCCTCATCGACTTCATAAAGAGTTAGATCCATACCGCCGGTGATATTGATCAACACGCCGCGTGCGCCCTGCATGGAAACGTCGTCCAGCAAGGGGTTCGAAATTGCTGCCTCGGCTGCGTCAATGGCGCGTTTTTCGCCTTCGGCTTCGCCTGTACCCATCATAGCCTTGCCCATCTCGGCCATCACAGTCTTGACATCCGCAAAATCCAAATTGATCAAACCCGGTAGTATCATCAGGTCAGTAATACCGCGGACGCCAGAATGTAGCACATCATCGGCCATGGCAAATGCATCGGCGTAGGTGGTTTTTTCGTTGGCAATCCGAAACAGATTTTGGTTCGGGATTATGATCAAAGTGTCGACGAAGGATTGCAGTTCTTCAATCCCTCGTTCTGCCGACAGCAAGCGTTGCGCGCCCTCAAACTGGAACGGTTTGGTCACTACCCCAATGGTCAGAATGCCTTGATTACGCAGAGCCTCGGCTATCACCGGAGCGCCCCCGGTGCCCGTACCCCCGCCCATGCCAGCCGTGATGAACGCCATGTGGGTGCCGGACATGTGATCTAGGATTTGATCAATTGCTTCTTCAGCCGCCGCACGCCCGACGTCCGGCCTCGCACCGCAGCCTAGTCCCTGGGTAATGCCTGCACCCAACTGAATGCGTCGGTCAGCCTGGCTCAGCGCTAGAGACTGGGAATCCGTATTGGCAACAATGAACTCCACACCTTCCAGACCCGAGGAGATCATGTTATTGACGGCGTTGCCACCGGCACCACCGACGCCAATAACTACGATACGAGGCTTTAATTCTGTCATTTGTGGGGCATTTAAGTTGATGGTCATAGTTGGGTCTCCTTTACCTGAAGGTAGCAATGCGTTTGGATGGTCTATCTCGGTCGATGGCGGTCTCTTGAATTGTTTTTCGTTTCATAACTAAAAGTTCTCCTTGAACCAGCGGCCCAGGCGTTGAAATCGTCCGTCTCCCGTGGGGCCCCCGGCCATAGATCCTAAATTCGCCTGTCCCGGCTCACGCGCCGCGTAGGCCAATAAGCCTGAAGCGGTGGCAAAGGCTGGACCTTCCGTCGCATCCGCCAAACCACGCACACCCAGAGGTCGTCCGATCCTAACTTGTTTGTCTAAAACCCGAGCCGCATGCTCGCGCACGCCGGTCAACAGAGCGCCACCACCGGTTAAGACGGCACGCCGGCCAGCAGTCCGCACCAGACCCGAGGACTGCAGGCGGTTTCGCACCAGCTCCAAGGTTTCCTCGATGCGGGGCTGGATGATGCCGATCAGCATTGAGCGAGGAATTTGTTGCATGGCGTCCGCACCACTTTCCCCGACACGGGGTACGTTGATCATGGCGTGTTCGTCGTCCGGCCCAGCCACAGCACTGCCATGCAGTGTTTTCAGCCTTTCCGCATGGGCGGCGGAAGTTGACAGACCGCGGGCAATGTCATTGGTGACGTGGTTGCTGCCCACCGGCAACTGATCGGTGTGAATCATGTGGCCGTCATAGAAAACCGCCACGTCTGTGCTGCCGCCACCCAGGTCGATCAAGGTTACGCCCAGATCAATCTCGTCCTCAACCAGCGTCGACATGCCGGAAGCGTACGGCGCCACCACGAGCGCCGCAATTTCCAGATGGCACCGTTCCGCCAGCAGTTTCAAATTCCGCAGCGGTCCCACTTCTGCTGACACAATATGCAGACGCAGACCCAGGCGCGCGCCATACATACCGCGAGGCTCTCGAAAACCAGGAGTGCCGTCAATGCAATAGCCGACCGGAATTGCGTTCAGGATTTCTCGTCCGTCGATGCTGCGGCGAGCCAAAAGATGGGCCTGGGCCAAGGCCCGCTTCAAGTCACGCTCGCCGATTTCATGCCCTGCAATATCCGTTTCCACATCAATCAGACGGGAAACCGGGCGACCGCCAGAGAAACTTAGTAGGACCTGCTCCACTCTTTCCTTGGCCATACGTTCGGCCTGATCGACCGCGCCGCGCACAGCTTCTTCTGCCGCGTCGATATCCACGACAGTGCCGGCTCGCATGCCCTTGGAGATCTGGTGGCCAATACCAATTACACGCATGCCGCCTGACCCATCAGGCCGAGCAATGAAGCAGCAGACT
>CAXGCE010000476.1:0-2424 GCA_964007795.1 uncultured Alphaproteobacteria bacterium
TTCTGGCCAAGGAAGACTGGTATGGCCGCCGTCTGGTGGCCGATAAATTTCGCGATCGCAGAGCCTTTATCTGTGGCGATGCAGCACATATCTGGGTGCCCTATGGCGGCTATGGCATGAACGCAGGCATCGCCGACGCAATGAACCTGTCATGGTTATTAGCGGGGCATTTGAACCGCTGGGCACCTGCATCGATCCTCGACGCCT
Organism: uncultured Alphaproteobacteria bacterium; assembly: GCA_964007795.1. Classification (GTDB taxonomy): domain Bacteria; phylum Pseudomonadota; class Alphaproteobacteria. The sequence goes on from CAXGCE010000476.1 coordinate 208, forward strand.
ACGAGGCCGAGCGGTTGCCCATTACCCAACAAGTCAGCCATTTTGTCATGAACCACGCCCACGCCATGGTTAGCCAGCGCGGTGGCGTCCCGAAAAATCTCGAAGACGAAGGCCCTGCCGGTGACACCGCCCGCGCCAAATTGGGTCAACAGGCATATCACCTGAACGTGCAACAATATTGCGCCGCCGGCCTGAATTTCGGATATTATTATGAAAACTCACCCATCATCGACCATAATAGCGCAAGCGGCGAAACCGCGCCCGGCTACTCCATGGCCGACTACACTCCTTGCACAGTTCCAGGTTGTCGTATGCCCCATGCCTGGCTCGGCAACCCTCGCCACGGCCGCAGCCTGTACGACGCCCTAGGCCCAGAATACACCCTGGTGCGGACCAACGCGGATATCGATATCAAACCCTTACTGATAGCGGCTAATGAGGCCGGTCTTCCTCTTGCATTGCTGGATGTTGAGGATGTCGATTACGATTATCCCCTCATTATCTGCCGCCCCGACCAGCACATTGCTTGGCGCGGCACCGGAGCACCAGCCGAACCAATCCAACTTTTGCAACGGCTGCGTGGCCATTAATTTTCGAACCGTGAGATTTAGACATGCCTATTCCGCCTAAACTGCAATCACCACCTGAACTACCAATACTCCCCACCATGGGCGTGGGCAGCTACGCCATTCCGGGCTGGATGCACCTGTTCCGCAGGCATATGGGAGATGCCGCCGCGCCCTTGGATGTGGCGGAAGCGTTTGAGGATGCCACGCGATTGGCGATCGCGGATCAGGTTGAGGCAGGGATCGATATCATTTCTGACGGCGAACTGCGCCGGCAACGGTTCGTCTACGAGATGTATGACCGCATTTCAGGTATCGCGCGGCAGCAACGGCCGCGCAAGCTGGGTGTACCAGGCTATGATATGGCTCCAAAATTCTATGCCACCGACAAAGTGATTGCGCCGGACGGCCTTGGTTTGACGACGGAATACCGCGACCTTGCCCGTCTGGCACCAGGCCGACGTCTAAAAATTGCCTTTCCCGGACCCCTTACCTTTGCCGCCAACATCTTGCCACAACCCTATTACGGCGAGGGCATGGAAGCCGCTGACAGACTTATGAACGATGTGATTGTAATGCTGCGTCAGGAAGTTGAGGCTCTACGTATGGTGGGAGCCGATTTCATCCAAATTGACGAACCGGGCCTGACCTTTATCCCGCAACGGCGCGGTCTGGATGAGGCGGCGAACTGCATCAATCAGGTAATCCGTGGCCTTTCGGAACACACGGCGGTACACGTCTGTTTCGGCAACAATGCCTCCCGCCCATCTGCGCCCCGGGGCATGGGACGCCTTATGGGGGCCATGGAGCAACTGGAAACCCACATGCTGGTACTGGAATTCGCCAACCGGGAGTTCGCGGAACTAGAGATTCTGGCACCGCTGTCAGAAAACTACAAAATCGGTGCAGGCGTGATCGATGTGAAATCGTTCTATGAAGAAACGCCAGAAGATGTAGCAGGACGAATTCGGGAAGTCCTTCGTTATGTGCCAGCTCATAAACTAACTGTCACTGCCGACTGCGGTTTTTCCGCCATTCCCCGCTGGCTCGCACACAGCAAAACCGTGGCGATGGTAGCCGGCGCAGAGTTGGTCCGGGGAGAGATATGAAACGCATGAAATTCGTAAACAACAGTTAAACAAAAACCCTGACCCAGTATTTGGAACGCCAGGGCATTTACATGTAGTTACCATAATGACCATCGCCCCCCTTAAAAAATCTAGCTTTGACTGCAGACTTGGTTGCGTTGCCTAGATTAGTGTTTATCCAGCACACAGTTGTGTGTGCTTCTTTGAGAACATCCAAATCAGCAGCCAAGAACTCCAACGGTCATCGCGATTAATCCACCTGCGCCAATTTCAAATAACAAGACGACAAAAAATAATTTACCTTCACCATCCCGGCCAAGTCGCTAGTCGATCTGAACGGCCATTTGGCCGCTCAAGTACAGAATTAATTAGGTAACGGCTCCAATATCGGTCACGGGCGCTTAATCCAACAACAAACCCGCCAGATGCTTCCGGTGATGTGCGCCGTCACCGTGCTGTTGCTCGCACCAGAGAGCACGACGGCGGTAAAGATGTGCGTCACAATCGTAAGTAAATCCAAAGGCACCATGGAACTGGATAGCCCTATCGGATGCAAAGGCGAA
>CAXGCE010000477.1:0-2421 GCA_964007795.1 uncultured Alphaproteobacteria bacterium
CCCGTCGCCGGTCAGGGCTACTCGATAGGGTTTGCCACCATAAGGATTGGCGACCATGACCTCGCCATTCGCCAGACATTGGGCAAACCATTTGCTATAAAACGCTGGAATGTCCGAGCGATAGGAGGCGGAAACGATCATGAAAATCTGTGCAAATGTGATGAATTTTGGGCGATATTATGATTTTGCTCCGCAATTGTTAAGAATTGTACCAATTCCAAGGACATTTACACAATTTCCAAGGTTGCGCAGTTATTATGTTGAACCTATATACCAACCATGCGCGATGGCGCATCGACTTTGCGTGTAATTCATCGACAATTGGGGATCACGACGGTGCTTTAGGGGCTGTTTCTGGTCTGCCAACGGAGGGTAGTGAAAATGGGTAAAGTAATTGGCATCGATCTTGGTACCACCAACTCTTGCGTCGCATTGATGGAGGGCGGTGACGGCAAGGTCGTCGAGAATGCGGAAGGCGCACGGACGACACCGTCCATGGTGGGCTTTACGGAAGGTGACGACGGTGAAATGCTCGTCGGCCAGCCGGCGAAACGCCAGGGAGTTACCAATCCGGACGGCACATTGTTTGCCATCAAAAGGTTGATTGGACGCAGTTTTGACGGCAAAGCCGTCAAGGAAATGCGAAAAAACGTACCGTTCAAGATATCCAAGGCTGATAACGGCGATGCCTGGGTTGCTGTACGAGGCGAAAATTATGCTCCCAGTCAAATTAGTGCCTTTGTACTGCAAAAGATGAAGGAAACCGCTGAAACTTATTTGGGTGGAACTGTCGACCAGGCGGTTATAACTGTTCCGGCGTATTTCAATGATTCACAGCGCCAAGCTACCAAGGACGCCGGTAAGATTGCTGGCCTTGAGGTCTTGCGCATCATAAACGAGCCTACGGCGGCGGCTCTGGCTTATGGCCTGGACAAACAGTCCGACGGCCAGACTATCGCGGTCTATGATTTGGGTGGCGGCACGTTTGATATTTCTATTCTCGAAATTGGCGACGGCGTGTTTGAGGTGAAGGCCACAAATGGCGATACATTCCTGGGCGGCGAAGATTTTGACTTGGTGGTCGTCAATTACTTGGCCGATGAGTTTAAAAAAGAGAACGGTATTGACCTGCGGGGTGACAAACTGGCCCTGCAACGTTTGAAAGAAGCAGCCGAGAAATCTAAAATTGAGTTGTCGTCAGCGGTACAGACAGAGGTCAACCTGCCCTTCATCACCGCTGATGCTAGCGGCCCAAAACATCTGACCATGAAATTAACCCGGGCCAAGCTGGAGGCCCTGGTGGATAATCTGATCCAACGCACGATCCCGCCACTAAAGGCCGCATTGAAGGATGCCTCCATGTCCGCCGGCGAGATTGACGAAGTCGTACTGGTGGGTGGCATGACCCGCATGCCTAAGGTCATAGAATCTGTGAAGAATTTTTTCGGTCGGGAACCCCACAAGGGCGTGAACCCGGACGAGGTGGTGGCCTTGGGCGCCGCCATTCAGGCGGGTGTGCTGCAGGGCGACGTCAAGGACGTGCTATTGCTGGACGTCACGCCCTTGTCCTTGGGCATAGAAACCCTAGGCGGCGTGTTCTCAAAATTGATCGAGCGTAACACCACCATCCCAACCAAGAAAAGCCAGACATTTTCGACAGCCGAAGACGGCCAGTCAGCAGTCACAATCCGAGTTTCCCAAGGCGAGCGCGAAATGGCTGCCGATAATAAGCTGCTGGGGCAGTTTGATCTTGTGGGACTTCCGGCTGCACCGCGCGGCGTGCCGCAGATCGAGGTTGCCTTCGACATTGACGCTAACGGCATTGTCAACGTCTCCGCAAAGGACAAGGCTACAGGCAAGGAACAGCAGATCCGTATCGAGGCCAGTGGTGGTTTGTCCGATGACGATATTGAATCCATGGTGCAGGACGCCGAGGCTCATGCCGAGGAAGACCAGAAACGTCGGGAAGAGGCGGAGACTAAGAACCATGCCGACGCCTTGATCCATGCCACCGAAAAGAGCCTTTCCGACCTGGGCGACCAAGTACCTGACGAGGAGAAAACTGCTATCGAGGGCGCGATTTCTGAATTGAAGACGGCCCTGGAAGGTGATGATCTGGAAGATATTAAGGCTAAGTCCGAAGCTTTGATGCAGGCATCCATGAAACTGGGTGAAATGGCTTATCAAGCTCAGCAGGATGCTGAAGGCGATGGCGATGGACCAGCGGCGGCGGAAGCTGATGGCGCGGATGATGTTGTCGACGCAGACTTCGAGGAAGTTGACGACGACGACAAGAAAAGCACCTCCGCCTAGCTAAGCCGGCCGTCGTGTCTGCATGGATTCCTAGTAAACGAGCACGGTCGCAGGGCTTGGGCTGGATCTTGTTGTATGCTCTTCGGTGTACGGTAAGCGCGAGGGGTG
>CAXGCE010000478.1:0-2416 GCA_964007795.1 uncultured Alphaproteobacteria bacterium
GGGCACAGGTCGCGGATATGGTTTCCGGCTTGGATGGCGTCGACCGGACGAAACTGTACCGCCTTGGCGTACGACTGGGTTATCAGGATATTTACCTGCAGGCTCTTATGCGGCCGGCCCGGTTGCAGGTGCGCCACCGGCTTTGGCGGCTGAACCAACCTGTGGGAGAAGTGCCAGATTTGCCGGAGCCGGGCCGCGTTACCGTGGATCTAGTCAGCGGTGAGGGCGACAATCTGCTCGCCGCCTGCGGCTACCGGCCAGTGGGTGGTAAGGCGGTCCGGGTCGATATTCTAGATCGGCTTTCTGGTATGGCGCATCACGCAGGCAAATCCGGACCGTTCGTTGCTGGTCACGAAATGATGTCATTGCTGGGACTAGATCGCGCAGGACTGGATAAAGTTTTGACGGGACTAGGTTATGAAGGATCTGGCGAATTAGAACAGCGGCGCTATAAATTCCGCCATCCTCGGAAGATGGCAGTCAAAAATTTGCGCCGCCATGATCCAGTATCGGCGGCTTTTTCGGATTTGCGGCAACTGCTTAAACGGAAATAGACCATGGCAGATGTTCAACGCTTGGACAAATGGCTCTGGTTCGCGCGGTTTTTCAAGAGCCGGACGTCGGCGGGTAAGGCGTGTAACAGCGCTAAGGTTCGGATTAACGGGCAGATCGCAGCCAAAGCATCGGCGACGGTCAAGGTTGACGACGTCCTCACCTTCCCCAGGGGGCATCATATCCGTGTCATACGAATTCTTGATCTGGGCCGAAGGCGCGGCCCTGCCCCGGAGGCGCAGATCTTGTACGAAGATCTGGCACCGCCGCAATCTTCCGACAAGCCCCGCGTTGACGGCCGGTCGGTTCCCGGGCAACGAGATGTCGGCAGTGGAAGACCTACTAAAAGGGATCGCCGGGCTGTCGATCGCTTGCAGGATCGCTAGAAATATTTTGTCTGCACAATCGCTGAGTTACTTTTTTGCGCGCTATTTGGGGTAGGGCATCTTCAGGACGAAGATGGAGTGGCTTATATTGGGGACCAAGGTAGGTGTTAAGGCATCATCCAGGGCAAGATTGTCTTTTGACCTAATAATGTGCCCAATAGAATCCACGGACCGGATTGCCTGCCTTGTCCTGGATAGGCAACTATCGACTCAGGGTGCAGAAGTGAGGTTGTGTCGCAGGTGATTTTCCAATGTAATCTTGGCTCTTCATCATCAGAGCTGCCGCTGTCACCACCCCGAAGTTATAGAACCGGCTCTTTCCAGAGACCTGGGCTGTCCGAGGATGTTTCGAAGGTCAAGCGGTATGCGTTGCCGGAGCCTGGTTTAGAATTCTGCGTTTCCTAATACGTCATTGAGAAATTTTGAGATAGCCTGAATGTCTGTCGCTCTCGAGGTTGTCCCTACTCTTGACATGGTTCCTATGGGTTTAGAGCCCTCGACCATTGCATCCATGTTGCCAGAGATGCAGCCGGCGGATTGAATTGCTCGGCCACTGACGAGCAATATAAGAGTAAGGTACATGACCGGGAAGGCGCCGAGAATTTCTCGAGAAGGCAATCCCAGATTACACTCGAAAAATCGTAGCTCTCTGGCTTCCTGCAGGCAAATGCGATGATCGCTGGTGGTGGTTTGTTGCGGCCGGATCATCGGTTGATCGGCTCTTGGGGCCATGTTAGGCAGCGCTATGATAAATCGAATCAAGGCACTGTTCGCTGACAAGGGCCACTCGTCCGGCCCCGAGGCCGATCACCATTCCCATGATGAACTGCAATTGGCTGCGGCCGCCTTGTTAGTCGAAGCAGCTACCCTGGATGGCCATTACGGTGAGACAGAACAAGCAGCGATTGACAAACTACTGCGGGAAAAATTTGCCCTAAAGGATGAAGAGGCGCGAAGCCTGCACGATTTGGCGGTTACTGAGCAGTCGGAGGCTAACCAGCTACTCGGTTTCACCCGTACCATCAAGGACCGTTATTCATTGGAAGAACGTATCGAATTGATTGAAATGATCTGGGAAGTCGTTTATGCCGACGGCGAATTGCACGACTATGAAGCAAACTTGTTGCGTCGATTGGGCGGCTTGCTTTATGTGTCGGACAGGGAACGGGGCGATGCCCGAAAACGGGTTCTTGCGCGGCTTCGACAAACCGTCCCATAGCTTTGAATTTCTTTCGGGATGGGAACGTCCGGTCCTGGGATCTTACGCGTTGGGTGACTATTGATTTTTGGGAGAAATTGGAATGACGTACGTCGTCGTTGATGCTTGTATCAAGTGCAAGTTAATGGATTGCATCGAGGTCTGCCCCGTGGATTGTTTCTACGAAGGCGAGAATATGTTGGTAATCCATCCGGACGAATGCATCGATTGCGGCGTCTGCGAACCGGAATGACCGTTCGAGGCCATCCTACATGATACC
>CAXGCE010000479.1:0-2415 GCA_964007795.1 uncultured Alphaproteobacteria bacterium
TGCTAAGGAACGAATTGATTGGAGCCTAGAATTGGATCCGGAAAATCCGATGGAAGTGCCGAATGAAATGATCCGCATCTTTGGCTCCCCCATCTGGGAAAGGATGAACGAGAAGGAACGCGCGAACCTGCGCCGCCATGGTCAAGCGTGGCAGATCTCGCAATTTCTGCATGGGGAGCAGGGCGCCTTAATGGTCTCCGCCCGCATCGTCGAAACGGTGCCGGATATCAACGCTAAATTCTATGCCGCGACCCAGGTGATGGATGAAGCCCGCCATGTGGAGGCTTATTCGCGCCTGTTGCATGACAAGTTCAAATTGGCTTACCCGATTACCCCGCCCCTGGCGTCGCTGCTGGAAGACGTCCTCCACGACAAGCGCTGGGACTTCAATTATTTGGGTATGCAGGTGCTGATCGAAGGTTTAGCCCTGGCGGCTTTTCATGGCCTACGGGATATGTCGAAGAATCCGCTGGCAGCATCCATCAACGCCTATGTAATGCAGGACGAAGCGCGTCATGTGGCCTTCGGTCGGCTCGCCTTGCGCGACTATTACCCGGAATTAAGCGCTCATGAGATGGCCGAGCGGGAAGAATTCCTGATCGAAGGTTGCTGGCACATGCGTGACCGCTTCACCTCCAATGAACTCTGGGATGTGGTGGGTCTGCCCGCCAAGGAATGTATCGAATGGGTGGAAGCTTCCGAAAGTATGCGCTTGTTCCGTACCCGTCTGTTTAGCCGTATCGTTCCTATTGTACGGGACATTGGCATGTGGTCCGACAACGTGCAATTGGCGTTCGAAAAGATGGGCCTGTTGGAATTTTGTGATCCGCACCTAGATTTGGATAAGTTGTTGGAATCAGACGAAAAGGTGGCCGAGGAATTTGATGCCAAGGTACATGTTACCCAGACCATTCAAGCGGCGGAATAAAAGCTAACCCGATTTGTCCCTGCAGGCGGCTATGATAGTGTGATGGCGTGAAATTCTCCTGAGTGTTTGCGCGAGAGAATGGATTTGACCGCAGCTGATCAAGTAGACCAGAAAGCTAGCGCCGCGCCGCCGCAACAAAGCCATCGGCTGATGTTCCGGCTGCTACGCGACTATGTACGTCCTCATACGGTCCGATTGTTGTGGGCCGCCCTGTTCATGGCAGTCGTCGCGGCGACCACCGGTCTGAATGCCTGGCTACTGGAACCAGCCATCGACAAGATATTCGTCAGCCAGGAGCCAGGCATGCTGTTCCTGGTGCCCCTCGTATTGGTTGCGGTGGCCTGTTTGCGCGGCGGTGCCACTTATTTGCAAAGCATCCTGATGCATGGGGTCGGCCAGCGTATTATCGCTGAGACCCAGGTCAGAATTTACCGCCATTTGATTAGGGCCGATTTGGCCTTTCTGCAATCCATTCATTCGGGCAAATTGCTGTCGTCGTTTCTCTACGACGCCAATCTGCTGCGCGATGCCGTCGGCCGTGCCATAACCGGAATCGTCAAAGATGCCTTGACTGCCCTGGTCCTGGGCGTCGTGATGTTCGTTCAGGATTGGCAGCTTGCGCTTGTGGTGGTGGTGATATTTCCTTTGGTTGGTGTTCTGATCCGAAAGCTGGGCAAACGCATGCGTAAGGTCTCCACCGCCACCCAGGAAGAAACAGGCAAGCTTGCAAGCCAGTTGAGCGAAACATTGGACGGTGCCCGTCTTGTCAAGGCTTATGGTATGGAGGATGGCGAGACCGAGCGCATCCGCGCTCGCATCGAACAACGGCTTAAGGAGATCATGCGCGGCATCCGCACCCGCTCTGCCGCCACGCCGTTGACCGAGGCCCTGGGCGGCGTTGCTGTGGCCCTGGCGATCTTTTATGGTGGATGGCGGGCCCAGACCGGCGTCCTATCCTTGGGCGAATTCATGTCTTTCCTAGCCGCCCTATTGATGGCCTATCAACCCCTGAAAGGTTTGGCCAGTTTGAACACGGCCCTCCAGGAGGGGCTAGCGGCGGCGCAACGCATTTTTGCCATCCTGGACGTTAGGCCCGCCATTGTCGACGCGCCGGACGCGAATGCATTGTCCGTGACGCATGGTGGAGTCATCTTCAAGAACGTGGCATTTTCGTACGGCGAGAACACGCCAGCCTTGCGCGGCATAGATCTGTCCATTAAGCCTGGCAGCACCGTGGCCTTAGTCGGTCCGTCGGGATCAGGCAAGACAACTTTGTTGAATCTGATACCGCGTTTCTACGATCCCAGCCGGGGTCGGATCGAGATCGACGGCCAGGATATCCGGGCCGTGACCATGGACAGTCTGCGTGGTGCCGTCGCTCTGGTCAGTCAGGACATCACCTTGTTCGATGACACGGTGGCCGCCAATATAGCCTACGGCCGGCCTGGCGCCGGGCCGGATGACATTGCCGCCGCTGCCAAGGCCGC
>CAXGCE010000480.1:0-2407 GCA_964007795.1 uncultured Alphaproteobacteria bacterium
CTGTCCTTCCCGGGCCGGGTGCGGTTTCAACTCCAATGGCTTCGGCGGTTCTAGCGCTAACTGTGGCTAGATTGTCGGGCCAGGCTGCGACCTGGCAGAGAGTTAAGTCTGGTATTTCTTGCAAGACGATACCAGTCATTCCGTGGGCACCGAAATGGCCCGGGGTATAATCCGACGCCAGGGCAGATATACGTTTGATTGGGTTACTAGGCATGTAGCCGCTCTCCAGCCGGATCAAACATGTGTGGCGGTACTATTTCAGCGTTTATGTTTTTGTCACGAACCGGATCGGCCACGACAACGGTTTGTCCGATCCAGCTTTCAAAACCACCTGAAATAAAGCCTATACCTATCCAGTGTCCCAATGCCGGTGAATACGTAGCACCGGTTATCCAGCCTTCACCAAAGCCGGAAACGGCGTCGGGTTTGCACAAGATGGTACCGGCGTTAAAGCTTTGAGTTCGATCCTTGGGAAAGATACCAACCAGGCGTGGACGGATTTTATCTACCATTACAGGGCGTTTGCGCAGCACGTCGCCAATATAAGATTTTTGTTTCGAGGCCATCTTGCCGAGCCCGGCATCCTCGATGGTAACGCGGCCATCCAGTTCGGCCCCGGTAACGTGCCCCTTTTCAATACGCAGCGTTCCCAGGGCTTCCAGGCCGTAAAGGCAACCGTCCAGTGGTTTAGAAGCATTGAAAAGCAGGTCCATCATGGTCGGTCCATAATCGGACGGTACATAAACCTCGAACGCCAATTCGCCAGAAAAACTAATCCGCGCAATGCGGCTTGGGATGGTACCGATCAGTGTCGTTTCAATTACACCCATGAACGGACAGGCTTCGTTGGAGACCAAGGCAGGATCGGTAACGCAGGCTTCAAGGACGGCGCGGGAATTGGGTCCGGCGACGGCGCAACCAGCCCACTGATCAGATACCGATGTGACGTGGACCTTTAGGTCAGGCCAGCGCACTTGCAAAAGCTCTTCCAGCCAAACCATGACCGTCGCCGCATGGGCCGTGGTAGTTGTCATGAAGTAGTCGGTCTCGGTTAGCCGCCAGCAGGTGCCGTCATCCATGACCATGCCGTCGTCTCGCAACATGATGCCATAGCGAGCCTTGCCGACGGAAAGCTTGGCGAATGGGTTGGTATAAATCCGGTTCAAGAACTCGGTAGTATCGGGTCCTTGCACGGCAATTTTGCCTAGTGAAGTGATATCGCAAAGACCGACGGATTTACGTGCCACCGTTGCCTCGCGGATATATGCATCCTCTATAGCTTCACCTTCACGGGGAAAATACCAGGGTCGCTGCCATAAACCCGCTAGTGTCATTATGGCGCCATTAGATAGGTTCCAGTCATGTAATGGTGTGCGGCGAATAGGCCGAAAATTACTGTCAACATGACGGCCACCCAGAGCACCCAAGCTGACTGGTGTATAGGGTGGACGGAACGTCGTCGTGCCCATGTCTTGGATATTCTTGCCAAGTGCCTCCGCCATTAATGCCATACCGATGATATTCCCCATCTTGCCTTGGTCTGTCGCCATACCCAATGTCGTGAAGCGTTTCAGGTGTTCGACGGACTGAAAGCCCTCGCGGTGAGCCAGGCGCACATCCTCAGTAGTGACGTCATGCTGGAGGTCGACGAAGCTTTTCAACTTGCGGCCTGGGACCTTAATCTCATAAAGCGGTTTTATGGGCAGGTCCCAACCGCTCCCCCGGGGGATTTTTCCAGTGGGTAATTCTATGTCGGGCCCTAATCGTCCCAGTGCCTTTGCTGCTGCAGCACCAGCTACTTGACCCGAAGTTCCGCAATCCTTGCTGCCCCAAATGCCTGCTGCCGATCCAGCCACATGAATTGGTGCATTTATATTACCGGGAACGAAGCAGGCAATTTGGTTATCCCAAATCAGTTTGATCCCCCGATGGGATAACAAATGGGCTACAGGGGACCAGCCGCCGGATACTAGCAGCAAATCACAGCTTTCAATTCCTTCCCCGGCTGTACTCTCAAGACCACGGATACCTTTTCGCCCATGTGCGTTAATGGGTGCAGCCTCGGTTTTCACGGATATACCACAGTTTTTTTCCAATTCTGGGGTTTTCGTCCGAGTATCTATGAGGCGGATTTTTGCGCCGGCCTTGGCTAATTCATGCGCAGGTTCATAGGCAGAGTCATTATTTGTAGAGATAATAATATTGTTACCAGGAAGCACACCATATCGATTTAAATAAGCTCGTCCTGCATTAGCCGACATGATTCCCGGACGGTCATTGTTCCCAAAAGCGAAATGCCGTTCCAGAGCACCAGTAGCTAGCACCGTTTGTTTAGACCTCACTGTCCAAAATCGCTGACGCGGCAAATAATGGGGGGGATTGAAAAGATGATCGGTAACGCGTTCAA
>CAXGCE010000481.1:0-2406 GCA_964007795.1 uncultured Alphaproteobacteria bacterium
GAGGAAACAAATAAAATACAAAATGATTATTTTCTCGGACAATAATGACCTTTGGATTCAAAAAACATTCAAATGCCCAGACTGCTGAATGTAAGGTTTTCTGGATGCGAACTGCAAAATTCAGAGGCAGCCGAACCATCCCCATTGCATCGATAGAAAATGCTGAATCATACCATCCAAGAAAAAGGACCAAACCGGGACTAGGGCCCCTTCAGCTACCGCCACACTAAAGAGGCCGACGGCAGCGCCAATTGAAATGGTTACAAGGTTTATAGTCCTGTTTCTCATCGTGATACCATAACCCATCTCGACTTCGTGACAAAGCAACTCATGATGCCCCTGATTTCAATTCTCATGGCCGCCCGTAAAGCGGAAGCAACAATTTTAGCGGCCATTCACAGTATTTTGGCGCAAAGTCATAAACATTGGGAATTAATTATCGCATCAGATTGCGGCGCCAACTACTTGGCGTTGTGCAAGGATAACGGGATTATGGATGGCCGTTTGCGCATGGTCACAACGTCCAAACCACATTCCGGGCCGTCTGCCGCAAGGAATGTGGCTTTAGCGGCAGCAAGAGGCGAACTCATCACGATCCTGGATAGCGACGATACTTGGTTACCAGGTAAATTATCAATCTTGCAGGAATTGGCGGAACAATCAGGACTGGCCTGCGACAATACCCGTGCCGTAATGCCGGATGGGACGGTGATTGGCACAGCCCATGACAGGAGCAGTCTTCCAAGGAAGATTGGCACCTTTGACATGATAAACAGCGGCGTTCCCCACTTTCCCATGTTCAACAGGGAATTGGCCGGCTCCGGTTATCGCGAAGATCTGAGTTTTGCTGAAGATGTCGTCTTCAACATAGAATTGATCACGCGGGCCGGCGCCATGACGATGTCGGCGCGCAGCCTGACGAATTATATCCAAAACCCAGACAGCGCGACCAACGCTCCTGACGCCTGGCACCGGGCCGACATTGCCTATGGACAAATCCTTGTCATGCTGCAAGCCAACGAATTATCTGTTCAACCAGGCGAGGCAGAACCAATTGCCGCCGCAATTGCAGCCAAGCGCGAACTCAACCGCGAGTATGGTCAAACAGTAGCCAATTATGGCCCAGTTTCATTTCAGGCATTTCTAGCTGCACGTAAATTTGATGCGAAACAGCTAGATGGATAGGGTTAATTGTCCTTGGCAAAACACCGGAATTAGTGAAATATGACGCCGGCTCGGTTTTCATAACTGCACCAAAGTACTTAACGGGCGCTCTAAATCCGGTTTCGGGGACCGCCAGTACCAGCGGGGCGCATACAGCAAAACAACTGGGAGGACTGATGTAATGAGAAGGATTAGCACGCAGCTGTCCGGTGCGGCCTTAGCCTTGGCTATGGGCGCTAGCATAGGATTGGCTGCTGGAACGGCCGGCGCGGCCGATACCGTAGTAATGGCAGTACCGGCGTTTCTGACCGGCGCTGGGGCTCCCGCCTTTGGCGTACCCTCACGCAATGGCGCGGAACTTTTGATCAACGCGATAAACAAAGGCAAAGTACCAGCACCTTACAACAGCAAGGGACTGGCGGGACGCCAAATTAAAGCAATTTTCTACGACGAGTCGGGTGGTAGCACCAAACAAGTTGCGGAACTTCGCAACAAGGTGCAGAAACAAGGTGCTGACGTAGTTGTTGGCTACATTTCGTCAGGTACCTGTGCCGCAATCGCACCGGTAGCTGAAGAACTCAAAGTGTTTACGGTCTTGCCTGTCTGCGGTACGCCGCGAATTTTCGAGGATATAATCCCAAACGCGAAGTATGTATTCCGTACCATGATGCATGCTACCGCTGATGGCGTTGCCGAGGCGCATTACGTGAAGGCCAAGATGCCCAACGTAAAATCATATACCGGCATCAATCAGAACTATGCTTGGGGCCAAGATTCTTGGCGCGACTTCGACTTAGCGATGAAGGTGCTGATGCCGCACACTACGGCATCCGACAAGGCGCAATGGCCCAAAATATTCGCTGGTCAATATGGTACTGAAATTTCAGCACTAATGTTGGCGAAAGAAAATCTGGTCCATTCCAGCTTCTGGGGCGGAGATTTGGAGGCACTCATCTTCCAAGGTTCAGCACGCGGCCTGTTCAGGAAGAAGACTTTGTTGTTTTCGGTTGCTGCGTCGTCAATTTACCGCCTAGGCAAGAAATTTCCGCTTGGCGTGATTGTCGGCGCCCGTGGACCCTACGGCGTCTATGCCAAGAATATCGATACCCCGATAAACAATTGGTTCCGCGCCGCCTATATCGATCGTTACAATACGCCACCGACCGGCGGAGCATATCAGTTTGCCCAAGGTGTACTGGCAGCCAAGTACGCCTATGACACGGCAGCCTCGGTGAATGGCGG
>CAXGCE010000482.1:0-2377 GCA_964007795.1 uncultured Alphaproteobacteria bacterium
ATTTTTGTTGTCGGGCTAAGGTCAGTAGGACATCCAACGGCCCTTCATAGCCGTCCAATGAAACCTGAAACTCTATCGCGTGTCCGGCTGCCAAGTCTGGATTTGGCGGCGGCCCTTCGAAAGAAGATATGGTTGCCTGATCAGGTTCATTTCCAATATGACTCATGTCTCAACTATATCCGAACTCCGTCTCCTACCCAAGTCATGTTACGCAATATCTTGTGGGTATTTTTCCATATGTACCCCAGATAGGGTTATATGATCCTTTCTAATTCAGCTAACAACGCGTTTCGGGATTGGGTCTGTGGTTCTCGCCTGAATTTCAGGGCCGTTCTCCAACGTTGCTGTCCTTGTTCGCTCAGTAGCGGGCAGTTTTCGGCTACTGAACGCATCTCCTCAGCTTGACCGTTGCAGTGCAACGCCACATCGCAGCCGGCCTTAAGCGCCCGGCCCGTACGCTCACTAATCGCGCCGCCTAAGGCTTGCATGGATAGATCATCGGTAAACAGCAAACCGTTGAAGCCTATCTGCCGGCGAATTACCTGCGATATTAGTTTCTCCGACAATGTGCAGGGAGCCTCTGGATCAATGGAAGAAAATAATACATGGGCTGTCATGCCCAAGGGTAAATCTGCCAGGTCCTGAAATGGATGGAAGTCGCGATCCACCAATTTTTGCCCACAGGCCCTAACAATGGGTAATTCAGAATGACTGTCCACCGAGGCTCTACCATGACCGGGAATATGCTTGATAATGGGTAGAACGCCGCCGGCCAGCAAACCGTCCGCAGCAGCTCTGCCAAGTTTAGCTACAACCGTAGGATTGTCGCTGTAGGCGCGGTCACCGATGACCTGGTGTCCCTCCGGGTCGTTCACATCAAGACAAGGTACACAGTTTACGTCGATACCCAATTCCAACAGTTCGAAGGCCATCAGCCGCGCATTTATCGTTACTGCTGCCGCCGCTACATTTGCAGGAAGCATTCCAAATTGCGCAGGTGCAGCCACTTTGCGCCACGGTGGTGACGGCAACCGTTGTACGCGCCCGCCTTCATGATCCATCAGGATTGGCGCATCGGCTCTACCAACCGTTATTCGTAGTGCAGTTGTCAATCGCCTAATCTGCTTTGGGGATTTGCAATTGCGGGCAAAAAGAATGAAACCTAATGGATTAGCATCACGAAAAAACGCAGCTTCCTCTGCCTGTAATTCAGGTCCGGCGCAACCGAAGACTGCCGCCATGGGGATCGAAGACGTCACCCCTTGCCGTCCAATTTCGGCGCGATGATGATACAGCCCTGCCTTTTGGCTTTTAACTTGGCACATGCGGCGCGGGCGGCATTGGCAGTAGAGAAATATCCGGCCTGAACGCGGAAGTAGATGCCCTTCTTGCCCAAATCGACCCTCTGCGTCAGGGGCGTAAGGGGTCCAAGAATTCCTATGTGGGCCTTTTTGAACTTTGCCCAAGCAGTCTTGGCACGCGTATCGTCGCGATAGGCTGCAATTTGGATGCGGTAACCAGATTTCTCTGGCGGCGTCTTGGCAAATGCCACAACGGTAGGTTCCTTTAGTACAGGCGACTTTGGCAAAATTGTCTTTCCAGATGCGACTGTCTTATTCGTAACTAACGCCGTATTCATTTCAGGTTTCGGCGTGGGTAGAGTGTTTTCTACAACCTTTATTTTCGGTATCGGCGTTATGACCGGAAGCAGACTTTCGGCTTTTGGGCCAGCCGACGCCGATTTCATTGCTTCTGTCGGCTCAAGTGCATCCATGGATTTTGCGGTTTTTTGTTTTTCCGAGAGTATTGAGTTTGCAGGTTTTCCAGGGTCATCCTTGCGCGCTTCCTTTTTGGCTTCTGCAGACTTCACAATGGGTTCTTCTGGGGCTGGAGCCAGTTTTTCATTTATGCGAGGTTTAGTTTCTGGCGTGATCCGTTCAAAGACCAACTTGTCTTGATTTGGTATTTTAAGACCACCGGGATCCTTGGGTTTTTCCTTCACCGGACCGGCCTCGGCCTTTATTAAAGGCACCGGATCGGTCGTAGGCGCATCCTGGTTGGATCGATGCAAAGCAAACCAGGCGGCCACGGCAAAGAGGCCCGACATGCCAAGGGCGGCCACAATGCCGCCCAACGGCAACGGCACGCCGCGCATGTCGCCCCCTTCCGTCCTGCCGGAACAGGGCGGGCTGGCAGAGGCCCCGTCCTTCACGCCTGGAATGGCCAGCGCACCGATCCGCGGCAACCGCAAGCGCGTGCGCAAGATCAGCGAGCCCACGCCCTACAGCTATGCCAAGACCATGGAAGACCGCTCCCATGGGCAAAGCCTGCTGGATTTGGGCCGGAAAGGTGGATTCGAGCAGGATGGCAAATCAGG
>CAXGCE010000483.1:0-2371 GCA_964007795.1 uncultured Alphaproteobacteria bacterium
CCAGAATTTCATATTCAAATTCATCGTCGACGCCCAAAATGGTGCGGATGCTCCAGTCCCGGTCAATGGCCTCGAAATCCTCCTCATCCGGGCGTAAATAATTGTGGATGATCCAACGCTCGACCCCGTCGATGGCATAGACATTGCCCGAGCGGCGCGGGTTTAAGGAAAATGTTGCCCAGGCAGGTGTCTCCTTTTGCAGCTTGACCAATCCTGGTGCCCGAATATAGGTCGACTGATTGCGAGAAATAATGGCGTTACCTTCTAACTGGGCACCGATACTCTTTCGGATGATGGAACTACCACCGTCGCACCCAACTAAATATTGACAATGGATTAGCGAGATCTCGCCGGTGTCCAGGTTTTCCAGAGTTGCCGTGACCTGATCGGCATCCTGGGTCATGGCGGTTACAGCTATGCGAGTCAGTAGCGTAATCTTCGACATCTGTGCGGCGTGATCAAACAGTATAGGTTCCAGATAGATCTGATTGATACGATGTGGCGGCTCTGGTGTCGGCCAGCCCGTATCGGGTCCGTCGGTGGAATGATAACGGTCCCTGCGGCAGGGTATGGGAATGCGGGTCAGCTCCTTGCCCGTAAAAGATGTGCGATAAGAAATATCGTTGGGATAGTCAGGCGGCAGGCCAGCGTTGCGTAGCTTTCCTGCCACACCTAGTCGGCGAAAGACTTCCATGCTGCGGGCCGAAACATGGTTGCATTTGGGTGGCGGTGGTTCGCCCCGCGCCCGCGTTTCGGCAACTATCACATTGATGCCACGCCAGGCCAGGTCCATGGCTAGGGTCAGTCCAACGGGCCCGGCACCAACGATAAACACCGAGGCGTCTTTTGGTGGCCACATCTTCTGCATTTTCCTTATGCGACACCCATCCGTTTGGCCGTGCCGCCGTCAACCATCTTTAGTCGGCGTGTCTCACTGGTCAATGCCGCCAATGCAGAGGTACTTCACCTCGACGTAATCATCGATGCCATACTTGCTGCCCTCCCGGCCCAGACCTGATTCCTTCATACCGCCAAATGGTGCGACCTCGGTAGAGATAATGCCGGTGTTGATACCGACGATACCGTATTCGACACCTTCCGAGACACGCCAGATGCGGCCAATGTCTCGGGCATAAAAATAAGCGGCCAGGCCGAACTCCGTATCGTTGGCCATTAGTATTGCTTCCGTCTCATCCTTGAAGCGAAAAATCGGTGCCATGGGGCCGAAGGTCTCTTCCTTGGCAACAGCCATGTTTGTAGTGACGTCTGCGACAATGGTTGGTTGGAAGAAATTACCGCCAAGTTCATGACGGCTGCCTCCCACTATCACGCGGCCGCCTTTGGCTACGGCGTCGTCGATATGCTCCTCGGTTTTTGCCACGGCCGCTTGATCAATCAGAGGCCCAATCAACACGCCATCGTCCGTGCCCTTGCCCACCTTCATGCCCGAGACGGCACTGGCAAGTTTGTCCAGAAAGGTGTCGTAGACGCCGTCCTGTACCAGCAGACGGTTGGCGCAGACACAAGTCTGTCCGGCATTACGGTATTTAGAAGCGAGAGCGCCTTCTACCGCATCATCCAGATCGGCATCGTCGAAGACGATGAAGGGCGCGTTGCCACCCAGTTCCATGGTTGCCTTTTTCACGGTATCGGCGCACTGCTTCATAAGCACCTTACCGATTTCAGTTGAACCTGTGAATGTCAACTTACGGACAATGGGGTTCGATGTCATTTCGGCCCCGATCTCGCTAGAGGTACCTGCTAGGACCGACATGACGCCTGCAGGCAAGCCCGCCCGCTCCCCTAGTTCCGCCAAAGCTAGGGCAGAGAACGGTGTCTGGCTAGCGGGCTTGACCACCATGGTGCAACCGGCGGCTAGAGCAGGGCCTACCTTGCGGGTGATCATCGCAGCGGGAAAATTCCAGGGCGTTATGGCAGCGCAGACACCGATGGGCTCCTTGATAACAACGATACGTTTGTCCGCCTGGTGGGCCGGAATTGTATCGCCGTATAGGCGTTTGCCCTCCTCGGCAAACCACTCAATGAAGCTGGCCGCGTAGGCAACTTCGCCCCGGGCCTCGGCCAGGGGTTTGCCTTGTTCCAGGGTCATAATCAGGGCGAGGTCATCCACATTATCGTGCATTAGATTAAACCAAACGCGCATGATCTTTGCCCGTTCCCCAGCGGTCCTTGCCCGCCAAGGCCCCAGGGCACGGTTGGCAGCCTCGATGGCGCGGCGGGTCTCCGCCGTACCAGCGCGGGGGACCGTGCCGATGATCTCCCCGGTGGCGGGGTTGTCCACCTCGATGACGTCGCCTTTATCGGCGTCGCACCAAGCACCGTCTATGTAGTTCTGTCGACGAAAAAGACT
>CAXGCE010000484.1:0-2358 GCA_964007795.1 uncultured Alphaproteobacteria bacterium
TTCGGTTACAGGCGGTAGTCAGGCGTTTAATATAGACAGGACAACGTTGCCTATTCAGGCTCCCTCTTTAACGACGGCGTGTCTTATCGTGAAAGATCATTTTCCATGGCGCCGACCAGTTTTTTTATTCGGTCACGATCTAGCAAATACAATACGCGACCTTTGCGTTCGACAATACCCCCTGTTGCCAACTGCGAAATGGATCGGGCTACGGTCTCGCGGGTTGTGGAGGCCATCGCGGCGATTGCCTTGTGCGTTGGTAGATTGCGGATTAGCCAAATACCAGCATCCGTCGGGCTTTCTTCGGCTAGGTGCAGCAATTGACGGTACACCCTGTCAACAGCACCAAGGGTTGATAGGTCCATGATGCGTTCATCGCAGCTGCGGACAATGCCAGCCAATCGTTGCAGGACCCGCACCGCCAATTTTGGATGGCCAATGATTTGGTCAATGAACAATTGCGGTGATAAGGATCCCAGTAAACATGTCTCCAGCGCCACGACGCTGGCCGATCTGAGTTCTCCATCGATGGCGGACAGTTCGCCAAAGAAGCTGCCGGCGCTTAAATGGGCGAGGGCGATCTCTCGGCCCGTCATCGAGTAATTGACGACCTGCAGGGAGCCTTTGGCGACAAAATAGACATCACGATCTGAATTATCCTTGTCCAGAATTTGTTCGCCCGCCTCAAAACGGCGCCAGCGACAACGCTTTTCTAGGGAAAGCTTTGCTTCGTCGGACAGCCCCTCCAGCAGTTCAATGTTAGCCAGTCGGCTGTTGTTTTGTTTGCTTAAAACGACCGCCATGCTCCTAGCGTCTTACCGCGTTCAAGGTGGCATTTTAAACTCGGCGCTTCCAGCAGGAAAGCGATAATTATTTTAAATGAACTCATTCACAAAACGAGATGCGGTCAAGATCGGGTAGCCGTGCTGTGACACACTGCAGCACGACGCTGATCATGACGGTTGTTGTCGCAATCGAATATTCTAGAGGCGGCGACAACTGTTGGTCGACATAACCGAAGGAGCATGAAAGGATTCTCATGATTCTCACTGGCGCGGCGCCGGGAGAAATGAGCAAGAGACCTGATCCATGGCTCACGCCGATTTTGTACATCTTCGCGTCCATTCTGCCTTTTCTTTATCCGAGGGTGCGATCCATATCAAGGATTTGGCCGAATTGTGCCGGCGTGGCGAAATGCCGGCAGTTGCTGTGACTGATACTGGCAATTTGTTTGGGGCCCTGGAATTTTCAGAAGCCATGATGGCCGCCGGAGTGCAGCCCATAGTTGGCTCCTCATTGGCCCTCGATTGTGGCGAAGGTAATGTCCATGGGGTCCGGGCCGAACCCGACTATCTGGTGTTTCTTGTACAATCGGAAACCGGCTATAAAAATCTCTCGCGGCTATCGTCCAAGGCCTATTTGCAAACTGATGGGGGCGAGACGCCGCGGATCGGAATGGCTGATCTACGGCAATGGGGTGACGGCTTAATCTGTCTGAGCGGTGGCGCAGACGGACCATTGGGGAAAGCCCTGCGCGCCGGCCAGGACGACCGGGCACGTGATTTACTGACCGAATTGAACACCATTTTCGGCGGCCGGTTTTACGTGGAATTGCAACGCCATGGCCTGCCGGAACAGGCTGCCTGTGAAAACGCCATGATCGATTTGGCCTACGAATTTGATTTACCCTTGGTCGCCACCAATGATGTGTATTTCACTGATACGAATATGCACGAGGCTCATGACGCTTTGCTTTGCATCGCGCAAAAACAAACTGTCAGCCAAGCCGACCGACGCCGTCTGACTGCACAACACTATTTTCGTTCGTCACTAGAAATGCGCGATCTTTTCGCGGACATACCAGAGAGCTTGGACAACACTTTAGTGATTGCCCGTAGGTGTGCCTACCGTGTACCACTTCGGGACCCAATCCTGCCCAAATTTGATGAAGGCGGTGAAGCAACGACCGTGTTACGGGAAGAGGCCCGGGCAGGTCTTGAAGACCGCATGCATGCCCAGAAAATGGAGATTGGTTCTGACCAGGCGGCGACCTATTTCGAACGTCTCGAATTTGAATTGGGCGTAATTATAGACATGGGTTTTGCCGGATATTTCCTGATTGTTGCTGATTTCATCCAATGGGCCAAGAGCAGGAATATACCTGTAGGCCCTGGTCGCGGTTCGGGAGCGGGTTCGGTGGTTGCCTGGGCTTTGAAGATCACAGATTTGGACCCTTTGCGCTTCGGTCTGTTGTTCGAACGGTTTCTCAATCCGGGTCGAGTCTCCATGCCGGATTTTGACATCGACTTTTGCCAGGACCGCCGGGACGAAGTTATCCGCTACGTTCAGGGCAAATAT
>CAXGCE010000485.1:0-2351 GCA_964007795.1 uncultured Alphaproteobacteria bacterium
CGAAATTCGCGTAGCCGATGATTCCGAGGTTCAGATCAAGTGCGACGGAATTTTCGCCGGCTATTTTCGCCAGGACGATAAAACCGCCGAGGCCATGACGGACGATGGCTGGTATCGTACGGGTGATGCCGGCCTGATAAACGAAAACGGCCATCTGGTGATCATCGACCGGGCGAAAGATGTAGGCAAATTGCAGGATGGTACGCCCTATGCACCGCAGTTTGTGGAATTGAAGCTAAAATTTAGCCCTTACATCAATGAAGCCGTCTCGTTTGGTGACGGGCATCCTTTCGTTTCCGCCATGGTCGCCATTGATTTCGAGAATGTAGGAAAATGGGCGGAAGAACGTGCCCTGGCCTACACCAACTACATGGATTTAAGCCAGAAGCCGGAAGTTACTGACTTGATCACAGAAGAAATTCACAAGATCAATCAGGGCATACCTGAGGTTTCGCGGATCAAGCGGTTCCTGTTGTTGACCAAAGATCTGGACGCCGACGATAACGAAATTACGCGCACCCGAAAATTGCGCCGCGGCTTTATTGCCGAAAAATATGGCCCCGTGATCGAGGCCATTTACGGCGGCGCCAACAATGTGGATTTGCAGCTGTCCGTAACATTCGAAGACGGCAGCGAATCCTTAATTGACGCTCACATGAAGATACAGGAAGCCGCCTAAGCGCTGGAGGAGAGTTCACATGGAGTGGCAGTTTTTTATCGAACTGGTGACCAACGGCATCCTGACCGGACTGATGTACGCCCTGGTCGCCGTTGGTTTTGTTTTGATCTATAAGTCTACTGACGCCATCAATTTCGCCCAGGGCGAATTCTGCATGATCGCCGCAATTGTCGTAGCCGGTGTGATGAAGTTACACGGCTTCCCTCTTTGGGCGGCCATCGCCACGGGCCTATTGTTCATGCTGGTTTTCAACTGGGGACTTGAGCGCGTTGTTCTGCGACCGATGATCGGCCGTCCTGTAGTGGCCATCATCATGGCTACCATTGGATTGGCCCTGATGTTCCGCGGGCTGGGACCGTTGGTGTTCGGAGCTGAAACACGACCCATTCCATTGCCTATCGCGGATGCGCCGATCATTTGGGGGCCCTTCTTTATGGCGCCCATTGACGTTTTGGGCGCAGTTATCTCCATTGGCTTCATGGCCGTCTTTGGCTGGTTCTTTATGAAAAGCCGTAAGGGCGTCGCCATGCGCGCCGTCGCTGATAGCCACCAAGTCTCCATGGCTATGGGCATTAATGTAGAACGTTATTTTGTCTTGGCCTGGATGCTAGCTGGCTTTGTCGCTCTACTGGGCGGATTGGTCTGGGGGAATGCAATCGGGGTCGATACGCAATTGGCAGCATTGGGCCTGAAAGTTTTCCCAGTGGTGATCCTGGGCGGCCTCGATTCTATCCTTGGAGTTATTATTGGCGGTATCGTGGTGGGTGTGGCGGAAGCTATTTCCGCTGGATATGTCGACCCCTATGTAGGCGGTGGCACCAAGGATTTTACACCCTATGTCCTGATGATCCTGGTGCTGATGTTTCGGCCATACGGCATCTTCGGCAAACCCATAATTGAACGTATCTAATCTCGGGGATATTTAGCGTCATGTTTCATCGCGAGAGCGGCTACTTCAAGACCACATATCAGTCCGATATGGCACTGTATCCTTTGCCTATCGGAAAGATGGCGATCGCAGGATTTGCTGTTCTTTTCTTCGTTATCTTTCCCGCAATCCTGGATGACTACTATCTGACGCTGGTCAATTTGGCGGCGATTGCGGTGGTTGGCGCCCTGGGACTTAATATTTTGCTGGGTTATGCCGGGCAGATATCGATAGGCCATGCAGCCTTCATGTCCGTCGGCGCCTATACGGCGGCAAATTTCGCCGTGCATTTCGATTTTCCGTTTTGGCTCACCATTCCGGCGGGCGGCATCATGGCGGCGGTGATCGGCCTGCTAGTTGGCCTGCCGTCTTTGCGGGTTAAGGGCCTGTACTTGGCCATTGCGACCTTGGCAGCGCAGTTCATCATTGAGTGGACCCTGAACCATACGCCGGCAATTTCGGGCGGCGTACAGGCCTCGATCGAGATGCCTCGGCCGGAGGTTTTCGGCAATGTCATCAATACGCCGATGGAGATGTACTTCTTTCTGTTACCCATTTCCGTTATTGCGATCTTGGCGACATTGAATTTGGTGCGCAGCCGTATTGGTCGGGCTTTTATTGCCATACGCGACCAGGAAATCGCGGCCGAGATCATCGGCATCAATGTTTATCGATATAAACTTTTGGCATTTAGTATTTCCTCCTTCTATGCAGGAGTGGCGGGGGTGTTGGCGACCTATTATT
>CAXGCE010000486.1:0-2350 GCA_964007795.1 uncultured Alphaproteobacteria bacterium
CGTTCCAGGACAAGTCTGAACCTCCGAATTCGGAGCATGCAGACACACCCTATTCAGAAAAGGCCTATACTGAGCAGCCCGCCGCTGAAACGCCAGACGAAAATGACGGCCCCGAAGTTGAGGACGTGTTCAGTAGGTAGCCCAAAGGTATTTTTTGATACGTAGTGTGGGTTTCCAACAGCCCAAGATCGGCGTAAATGGAGATAGAGCCATGGCTCGCAAAAATCCGAAGGGCAAAAGCGCAGCATTCATGACTTTTAATGTGACCTACCAGGACGGCACCGTGACATCAAACCGTCGAGTGTCTACGGAGTTGCTTGATCAAAGGTTCGGCGATTCCATTCAGGATCTAGCCCGCACGGCGATAGAGGATCAAGATAATGAAATTGCCCGCAGGTCTGGTCAACGCCGGGCCAAAATCCAATCCATCGAACGCGTCTAATTAATTTTACCTTATCTGTTGCGCCAGCCGACCATAAATGTCGGTGTGCAGAAAGGCTTGAAAACCCTATATTGACTGGTCATTTGGCGTCGAAACTGTAAATTCCTAATCGCGTAAATTGTGCCTGAATATAAATCTACAAGGATAGCCACTAGTTTCTATTGGTCCGCCTATGTATCCCGAATGTCTATTTCCTATAATCCTTCCTTTGGGTCTGCCAAAACATGTCCTCCATTGCCGGAATGGGAATAGGACCTGTTTAGATTTGGCCAGCAAGTTCGAACTGCAGGTAGGACAAACTTCAAACGTGGCTACGATCGCGCGCATCGTGCATAGGTGATATAACTACCGGTAGCATTTCATCAGCCTAAATTTTCGAAATCTGGCCAAACCTTGGTGATTTTGGCCTAATTCACGTTCGATCGTACGTTATAGACCCTTAATGAATGACAAATGGCGTAAGCATGGCCACTTGTCAATTTGGTCCATCTGGGCGGATTATTGTAGGTTAGACATTTATCAGGTGCTAATTTGAGGTTACGTCATGACTCTCTCTGCATTTTCCCTTGATGACAAGTACCAGAGCCAGACTGGCCGGCTCTATCTGACAGGCAGCCAAGCTCTAGTCCGCGTCGCCATGCTGCAATACTTGCGCGACAAGGCGGCGGGACTGAATACTGCCAGTTTTATCTCGGGCTATCGCGGCTCTCCGATGCATAACATCGACAAGGAGTTGTGGCGCGCTAATCGGTTCCTAGCAGAAAAGGCGCTCCATTTCATCCCCGGCATTAATGAGGATCTTGCGGCGACCGCCTGTTTGGGGACGCAACAATCAGCTATGTACGGGGACGGCACTCACGATGGCGTTTTTGCTATGTGGTACGGCAAGGGACCTGGCCTCGACCGATCCATCGACGCGGTGCGGCATGCCAACATGCACGGTTCATCGAAACATGGCGGGGTCTTGGTGGTCGTGGGTGACGATCATGCGATGAAATCCACCGACGTACCAGCCGCCTGCGAAACCATGTTCGCGGACATGCAGATGCCTATGCTGTATCCCTCCTCGGTACAAGAGATCATAGATTTCGGCCTTCTCGGTTGGGAATTGTCCCGTTTCAGCGGCGCTTGGACCGGTTTTAAGATTGTCGCTGATACGGTTGATGCTGCTGCGCCAGTGGATGGGGATCCTCACCGCTTGCAAATCACCCTTCCGGATTTTGTATTTCCGGAGGACGGCGTTCACATCCGCGCCGGCGACCGCTGGCTTTTACAGGAACCACGATTGCGGAAATTCAAATTACCTGCCGCCCTGGCTTTCGCCCGCACCAATGGCTTGAACCGCGTCGTATTGCGAAGTCCCAGGCCTCGCATCGGCATCGTATCTAGTGGCAAGGCGGCCTTGGATGTACGCCAGGCCCTAATAGAATTAGGTATTTCTGACACGCAGGCAGCAGACATGGGCCTGGTGATGTTACAAATGGGTATGCCCTATCCCTTTGATGGTGTCACCGTGCGGGATTTCGCGGCAGGGCTCGAAGAAGTCATCGTGGTGGAGGAAAAGCGCCGCTTCATGGAAGGGCGCCTCCGAGACGTCTTGTATGATCTACCCGATGGCCAGCGTCCGCGCGTGGTGGGCCGTATGGATCAAGACGGCAATGAAATACTGCCTGGTTGCGGTGAGTTTGGAGCTGAGGAGATCGCCCGCGTGTTGGCTGGGCGCATCTCCCATTTTCATACTAGTGAGAGGATTGCAGCCCGTGTGGTATTCTTGGATGCTAAGGCCCGGCGTGCAGCACAACGCCAAGATTTGGCTGTTTCCCGCATGCCTTATTTTTGTTCGGGCTGCCCACACAACACATCGACCAAGTTGCCGGAAGGCAGTAGAGGGCAAGGTGGGGTCGGTTG
>CAXGCE010000487.1:0-2346 GCA_964007795.1 uncultured Alphaproteobacteria bacterium
CTGGCTGTTCTCGCAGGCCTAGGCAACAGCGTCTTCCATCCCGCCGACCTTGCAATTCTGACATCCAAGGTCTCTCCCCACCGTCTAGGCCGTGGTTACGCCACCCATGCTCTTTGCGGGAACCTTGGATGGGCGGCGGCTCCCATCCTGATGATCGGCTTGGCCGAACTATGGGATTGGCGGGTTGCCATCATGACTGCAGGTTTAATTGGATTGACCATCGTCGCCGCCTTTTTGATCTGGGGCACCGATTTGGAGGATCAATCGGTGTATGCTCACCAACCAGGCGCAGCGGAGAGAATTCCCATCGGTCGCTTAACTGATAATATCCGGCTGCTCTTGTCCACCACGATAATTTCTTGTTTTCTTTATTTTGCATTCTTGGCGGCAGCCTTAATTGGCATTCAGAGTTTTGGCATTCCAGCTATGGTGGAGATGTTTGGTATTACTCTGGTCGAGGCTGGCCGCTGTATTACAGGTTTCCTACTTGGTACTGCGGCAGGCATTTTCATTGGCGGTTTTGCCGCAGATCGAACTGACCGCCACGACCGTATAGCCATTGTTGGCATGACAACAGCAGCAATTTTCTTAATGTTTGTCGCTGTGAACGACCTGTCCGCCAGCATGGTCTTGGTCTTGCTAGTCTTTGCAGGCGCCGCGTCCGGCATCACGACACCATCCAGGGACATGCTGGTGCGCGCTGCAACACCACGAGGAGCTGCGGGACGGGTGTTTGGATTTGTTTATTCCGGCTTGGACCTCGGTTCATGCCTAGTCCCCCTGGTTCTGGGTTGGGCCTTGGATCTTGGCCGCCCGGAAGTGATCTTCTATTCCGCTGGCGGATTCTTCTGCATCACAATCTTCACCGTGATGCAAGTACGCCGGCAGGTCGTCACAGCCTAACTAAGAATATTAATATCGTTCCATGACGACACGTCTATATCGTCCAGCCGGGATTACAGATTACGCTCGTCAATTTCGAATTAACACCCATCCCGCGAAATCCTTGCACTGTTGCCCAGTATCGGCGAAGACTCGCCTCACACGGGACTATTTCATTATAGGAGTTAATCTTGACAGCCGCTACCACGCCAAACAGCCGGCTGATCGGCCAGGCTAATTCCCGTTGGAAGCTCTTGACGCCCGCGCTGGTCCTAGATTTCGACGCCCTTGAGCGAAACATAGCGGCCATGGCTTCCTGGGCGAAGGACTGCCAACATAACCTACGGCCCCATGGCAAATCCCACAAATCAACGCATATTGCCAGGTTGCAGGCTCAAGCGGGCGCCGTTGGCTTATGCTGCGCCTCATTACGGGAGGCAGAGGTCATGGCTGCGGCAGGTATCGAGGGCCTGCTCATAACAACGCCTCTGGCGCCAGATAAGGCGTCGTTAGTCACAAATTTAGTGCACAAGGGCGCAGATATTTCGGTGGTGGCAGACCATGTCGATATGGTTGCAGCCTACGGTGCAGCGGCAGAGCAGGCCGGCGTGGTACTCCCCGTTTTTGTCGACCTAGACGTGGGTTTGGGCCGAACCGGAACGCCATCGGCTCGGGTGGCTGTTGAACTAGCCGGTCTGATTAATGGTCATCCAGCGCTGCGATATGCCGGCGTACAGGGCTATATGGGACATTTGCAACATGTGGACGATCATGCACAGCGCCGGGAGAGGCTGGGTCACGACAGCCGAGATTTACAGAACATTGTCGACGCCTTAGTGAAAGCCAATTTGCCGCCGGATATTATTACAGGTGGCGGCACGGGTACCCATCGCTTGGATGGGGAATATGGCACTATCGGCGAGTTCCAAGTTGGATCCTACCTTTTTCTAGACGTGCAATACCTAACCGTGCAGCAAGGAAAGCTGGGCGAACAGCCGTATGAGCCATCATTGTTTATCCAAACCAGCGTCGTAAATATTAATCATTCGAATTATGCCGTGACGGACGCCGGTCTAAAATCCTTTGCTACCGATGGCCCACCTCCCTTAATTGTTCAGGGCGCGCCAAAAGGAGCCACTTACCGGTATATGGGCGATGAACACGGTGCCATCGATTTTATGGATTCGAAGGATAGCATGGCCCTAGGCGACAAGGTCGAATGTCTAGTCCCCCATTGTGATCCTAACGTCAATCTGTTCGATTACTATCATGTGGTGAGGGGAGATACCCTGGTGGACATCTGGCCTGTCGCCGCACGCGGCAACAGTTAGCCCACGCTTTTTTAACACTAAATTGATCATGTTTGTCCTGCCGCTAACCAAATTTGTCGATTTGGTTAGTTTTCTAATTATATGGCCAATTATTCTAACCCTATCAGTATGTATTCAAGTACAGGCCGCGTCG
>CAXGCE010000488.1:0-2335 GCA_964007795.1 uncultured Alphaproteobacteria bacterium
GGTGCCGGAGATGACCTTATAAGAGGTGATAAGGGCGACGATACTCTTGATGGCGGTGCCGGAGATGACGTTCTCAAGGGAGGCACGGGTGATGACACCCTGGAAGGCGGTGCCGGTGATGATACTCTCGAAGGCGGCAGGGGTGCTGACACTTTCATTCAGGACTTCGGCCAACCGGGCGAGGATACGATCGCAGACTTCAATCCTAATCAGGATGTAATTGACTTCAGTGGCCTGAATGATTTTGAAAATATTTCTATTAGTGAGGTCGACGGCAACACGCTGATCAGTGCTGGAGAAGGCAACACCCTAACCATTAATAATATAACACCCGACCAATTGAGTGCGGATAATGTAAAATTTGATGGCGAAGCCCCGAGTGCAGACAATTTCAATCTTCAAAGTGCCTTTGGGGGGGGAGCATCAGACGTTGCTGGTGGGGAGTTGGATGCTTTGTCCGGTGCTTTAGGTGGAGGAGAAACTTTAACTCCCGGTGCTGACGGAGATACATCTACAGATTCCGCGCTTGGTAATGCATTGGATAGTAATACCCAACAGGGTGCTGCCCCTGCGGCTGGATTGACAGATGGCGCAGCAGGCTCGGATATTGTTGCTGATGAAGCTACAGAAGAAGCAGTGGACGAAGAACAAGTTGATGAGGCGGTGTAATTACTGCTTTAGGTTGCCAAGGTGTCCAACCTTTGCCGTTGCTATGCCTTATCGGCAATCATCTGTCTGAGTTGAGCAGCTTCCAAACCCAGTCCGCAGGCATCGCGATGGGCTACCAGGCTTTCTGGGATAATCACCGGCGTAACCTTGTAATTGAACTAGCCGGGTTAAAAGACAATACGAGGAACCTGTTTGACGACGACGGTGACGGAACCGATCAGGCGGCGTTGACAATCCAATTCCAACAGGCTATTGGGCAGCGTTTTCAATTGCAGCTTGATGCCTTTTACGCCTATTTGGAAGGCCGGGATAATGGATCCGGTGCTCGGGCGGAGATACAGGTCCAGTTTTAAGATCTCATCTTTTCAAGAATTGGGCTTGGCCGAAACCAGTTTTTTGTTTCGGCCAATTTTATTGCGGCGACAGAATAAGTTCTGGTAATCAGGTCAAATGTGTTTTTTGGGCTACCTTTTTTGACGAGGCCAACATGGATGATGATTTCAAACATGCCGACAAATTCGAGGACGAAATTCGTGGGCTGATTGATGACGTGGTTGGCGAAGGATTGATGACAGCCACGGCGAAAGAGAATATCTGCCCCAAGTGCCTTGCCCTAACTCTGCTGGAATTTGCCGCCTATGCCGCCACGTCGTCAGGTTCTACCGCCGGCGAAATTCTAGCCGCTACTTCAGCCGGCGCTATGGCGGCGGAGGATGATCTGGAATTGCCCGAAGAAATGCCATCCAGTCAGGTGCGCCATTAAGGGCAACTATTTGATGCGATCGGGCTACTCGTTCGCAACTCGTTGTCGTCGCGCCTCAATCTTTGCCATGAATGGCGCGATATCGGGCGCGAAGTCCTCGTGTGCGCATAAGTACGAGAAGTGCGCCATGGCGCGTGGATAGTGCTGGGAGGCCTCCTCCGTCATAATTACCGGTAGATCATGCTCAGACAAAACCGCCAGATGGGCGGCTTCGCGGGCGAAGGAACACAACTCCGCTGCAAAGACGATATCTGCCAGGGTCAAATCATCGCCTACCAGGTACTTCCGGTTCGGGGCCAAGGCCGCATCTATCCCGGACAAATATGTCTCAAACGCCGATGCCGCGCTACTATGGATGTCCTCGTCGATGTTGCCGCTGCCAAGAGCCAGTAAATAGGTTTGGCCATCCCTGGCAAACACGAGACTGACATCCAGAAAACTGTCGACGCGCGCGGCGTCATAAGGATCCGTGCCGTAAAGAGCCGGGCCGCTGCGCCTGAGTCTGGCCACAGTGCGTGCGATCGAGTTGGATTCAAAAATGCCAACTTTGCCATCGGGGCTGAATGCTGCCGGAACCGTACCAAAGGGATGGGCTGCCAAGAACGCATCCGTCTTATATAAACGGCCGGAAAAACCCGTTCGGCTTTTTCGCACCAATCCGCTGTCTTGGTCTCGATCCGCCGAGGTCAGAGGTCGGGCATCAAAATCCCACAGCCAATCGCCCAATTCGCCTGATCTGGCGCCACGGACATCCAATTCAACTTCGCAAAGCCGGGCTGCGATGGTCGCCTTCCAAATACGGGGGTTAGGCATGTAAGAAAAGATCCGCAAATCAGCCAATTTTTTTCTCCCGTCGACGCCAAGCCTGGACTTCTCTTGTCCAAAACTCTAAGCCAGTTAACC
>CAXGCE010000489.1:0-2335 GCA_964007795.1 uncultured Alphaproteobacteria bacterium
GGCCAGTGGGATTGGCAGAAACGAATTCCACATTGATTTTTGTTCCGCCAGCAATATTTGAATTGCCATACGCTGGCCCAGCCGCTAGCACATCAGCGAGCTGTGAACGCCAGAATTCATCTGAAAGGCGAAGGTTGACAAAACCGGGTCCAGCAATGTTTGCCGCCATCACCTCTGTCAATTCGGCTAAATGAGCGGCCAGCGGCCCAGCGATTTCACGTGGCTTCATTCTCGCCTGTTTCGTTAGGATCAAAGCCGCGTTGGTGGCCATATCCCCATGTGTAGGATCGCGCGGCACCTCGACGGTTAAATTAGCAAAATCCATATCGGTTGGCACCACGCCGGTATCAGCCAATGCGCCGATGGCCAAGATCACCTGTTCACGGATATAGTCGTACGGGTTCATATTACGTCTTTGGTCCTCAGGTAAGTTCACCGAAATGGCGACGATGTTCCTCTAGCGCGAAACGGTCAGTCATGCCGGCGATGAAATCCGCGACACGGCGTATTGAATCCGGCGCGCGATCACCTCGCATGCCCGGCAGATGTTCCGGGTTCGCCGTATACAGTTCGAATAAATCACTGACAACCCGCCGTGCCGAATCAGTCATTTTGTTGACCTTGGGATGTCGGTACATCTGGTTGAGTAGGAACTGTTTAAGGGCGTCCTGAGCCTCCTTCATTCCATCTGAGATACAGATCACCGCTTCTGGTAAAGCGCGGATGTCTTCAACCCGGCTCGCATCCACGTTGTCTAGTCTTTGTCGGCTTTCGGCGATGACGTCGTCCACCATGGCCCCGATCAATCGCCGCACGGTCTCGTGGGCCAGTATTTCCCGATCCAGATGATTGTAACGGTCCTGCAGTTCTGACAGTATCGGCCCCACTAGGGGGACTTGCGCCAGGTCTTCCGACGGAAACAGTTCGGCGCGCAAGCCGTCATCAATATCGTGATTGTCATAGGCAATGTCATCCGCCAAGGCGGCCACCTGCGCCTCGGGCCCAGCGTATGTGTGCAGTTCCAAATCATGGCTTGCAATATATTCCGCCGTCGCTAGTGGCAAGGGATCGCTAAGAACGGGTCCGTTGTGTTTCACTGTGCCTTCAAGTGTCTCCCAGGTCAGATTCAGGCCGGGGAAATCTGCATAGCGGTGTTCCAGCAAGGTGATCACCCTCAATGCCTGGGCATTATGATCAAAGCCACCGTAGGGCTGCATTAGACGGTTCAAAACTTCTTCGCCGGCATGTCCGAATGGCGTATGTCCTAAATCGTGTGCCAAGGCCAGAGCTTCCGCCAGATCTTCATTCAAATTCAAGGCGCGGCAGATGGATCGGGCGATCTGTGCAACTTCTAGGGAATGGGTTAGGCGCGTGCGGTAATGATCACCCTCGTGATAGACAAACACTTGGGTCTTGTATTGCAGACGACGGAAAGCGGCGGAATGGATGATCCGGTCACGATCACGTTGAAAGGCCGTACGTGTCTTGGCTTCTGGTTCATCAAATAATCGTCCTCGACTCTTTAACGGGTCGGAGGCATATAGGGCGAGGCGAGCATCAGGGATCATGACCGACAAATTAGCGTTATTTTCTGGCGGATGGAACAGATTGACATTTACGGCGGTAATCCTACATTTACTTAACTTCTTGGTAAAAAGGTCAACTCATGAATAATGTCACGCTAACAGGTGATGCGATCAAGCGGATCTCCTTTTTGCAGGAACAGGAAAGTGAGGATGCTAAGCTGCGCATCGAAGTGCACGGCGGAGGCTGCTCGGGCTTCAGTTACGGATTTCGATTCGATACGGAAGTCAACGAGGACGACCTGGTAATCCAGGAAGGTGACGTTACGGTCTTGATCGACGAAACATCCATGCAGTTTCTGGGCGGAGCCCAAATCGACTATGTGGATGATTTGATGGCAGCGGCCTTCAAGATTGAAAATCCCAATGCCTCTTCGGCATGCGGTTGTGGCACCTCATTTGCCATTTGAGTAGACCGCCTTCCTGGCCCAATGAAAATAGCTACCTGGAATGTGAATTCGATCAAGGCGCGACTGCCGCGTCTATTGGAATGGTTGGAGGCCGCACAGCCAGATGTAGTGTTGTTACAAGAGCTCAAGGTTATTGACGCGGCGTTTCCTACCCAGCCAATCGAAGATTTGGGGTACAACACCGCTATCCACGGACAAAAAACCTATAATGGTGTTGCTATATTGTCGAAGCATCCGATTGAGGATGTGCGGCGCGGCCTGCCTGGTGACGAAAATGACGATCAAGCACGCTATATTGAGGCTGTGGTGGATACGGTCCGCGTAGCATCAATCTATCTGCCA
>CAXGCE010000490.1:0-2332 GCA_964007795.1 uncultured Alphaproteobacteria bacterium
TCGCCCGAAAGAGTACGGCCCGCGATCGTGATGTTAAAACCGTTTTCGACCAACCAAACCAGGCCTTCCTTCATCCGGCGCCAAGTATGTTCGCCCCGCTCCAGTTCATGCACTTTAGGTGCGTAGTGATCCACCGAGACCCGCAGACAGAGCTGATCGCCATAGCGCCACCGCAATGATAATAGTTCATCGGACAATTTCATCATTGGACGCATAGCGTTAGTCAAAATCAAAGCCCGATAGCCGCGGGCCAATGTATCGCCCACCATATTCAAGATTTCCGGATTCATAAAAGGTTCGCCACCGGTAAATCCAACCTCGCGCGCCTGCCACTCTGCCTGTAGTTCATCCAGCGTGCGCGCCACTTCAGCAGCAGTTAGATAGGATAATCGATCATTTGTAGGGTTTGATTCGATGTAACAGTTGGTGCAGGACAAATTGCACAAAGTACCAGTATTAAACCACAAGGTTTCCAACCGGTTCAGATTTACGACGGCCCGAGGCTCGCCATCCAATGTCCACTTGGGATCATTGAATTTTCCCTCAACCAGGGCGTTCGAATGTTTCTCTGTTACGGCACTAGTCATCTATGTAATTCCGTTTCACCAATTCGCAAAGCTATGCACAACCAGTCTTGCAGACAGTCCTCTGATGTCAACGAACCAAAACTACCCTCTCGCGTGACTGTGATTTTCTGTGTTAATTTTGTCGCTATGCGGGCGTAGCTCAATGGTAGAGCAGGAGCTTCCCAAGCTTAAGACGAGAGTTCGATTCTCTTCGCCCGCTCCAAGCTACCAATTGGAGAACCCATACATGGCGAAATTAAAGGCGGTATTTCATTACGCCGCGAGCGCCGGTATCAAGGAGAGCTTGGCAACCGCCGAGAACGATTGGCTAACTATCGATATTTGTGATGAGGGCGACGACGATCGGCTTTTTCGGCTGATAGCTGACGCGGATGTCTTATGGCATGTTCTACAGCCAGCAACAGCCGAGGTGATTGCGGCGGCGCCAAAACTACGGCTGATTCAGAAAATTGGGGTAGGCGTCAACACCATAAACCTTGAAGCTGCTCGTGCACGCAATATCACCGTTTGCAACATGCCAGGCACCAACAGCCAGGCGGTTGCCGAGGCGACCATAATGCTGATGTTGTCGGCACTGCGTAGAGGCATAGCGTTCCATGACGCGACACGCCGGGGTGATGGCTGGTGCATGGATCCAAGCGTCTTTGATCAGATTGGAGAGATTTTGGGGCGTACTGTCGGTTTGATCGGCTACGGTGAAGTGGCACGTCGCACTGCCCCCGTAGTTGCTGCTCTGGGAGCACGGGTTTTATACACGGCGACAGCGCCTAAGGATGACGCCGTTGGCGAATGGCGTGACCTGAAGTCACTGTTGGTGGAAAGCGACGTAATTTCACTTCATCTGCCGCTGACACCAGAAACCGACAAGATAATTGATGCTGCGGCTTTCTCCATCATGAAGCCGGGCGCCGTTCTTGTGAACACTGCGCGCGGCGGCCTGGTGGATCAGTCAGCACTGTATATGGCTCTCACTGAAGGCCGCCTATTGGCTGCCGGATTGGATGTATTTGCCGAGGAACCAATTAATGATGCAGAACCTTTGTTGGCCTTGGACAAAGTAGCGTTGATGCCCCACGTCGCCTGGTTGACCCCAGAAACCATCAACCGCAGTATCCATATCGCCGTTGAAAACAGCCGCAGGTTGATTGACGGCGGCGAATTCGTACACCAGGTAATTTAGCAACAGAATGGCCAAAATTAACGAACAGCCACCATTCACCGTACACGTCAATTTCGAGGATTTCATTCTGGGCGACCGGTTCGTGTACGGGGCCTATGAAATGCAGCGGGACGAAATGGTTGCTTTCGCTGAGAGGTTTGATCCAGAACCATTTCATCTCGATGGCGAGGCCGCCAAGGCAATGGGCTGGGATGACTTAATCGCATCGGGGCCCCATGTGTGCGCTGCATGGCGGCGCATGTCCAAGGATGCATTCGGTGCGACGGATGCCTTTGTCTCACCTGGCTGGGATGCGATCCGTTGGCGCACACCGGTTCTTGTGGGTTACGTGCTAACCGTTACCTCGGAGGTCATCGAAGCACGACCTCTACAAAGCCGCCCAAACTTAGGGTACGTTGAATTCAACAACGAAATTCACAATCAATATGGCGATCTGACAACCACCATGGTTACCAAATGGATGATCTACCGCCGATCAACCGATTGAACGGAGATTCTCATATGATGTCACCACGAATTGATCTTTACAGCGACACCCACACAAAACCTACCCTCGAAATGCGTC
>CAXGCE010000491.1:0-2330 GCA_964007795.1 uncultured Alphaproteobacteria bacterium
GCTTTCAAAGCAAGGTTTAAGACGATTCGCGAACGCAGCGCTGGAAGGTCAGGAATACAGGTGGACGGCCCTTATCGATTCCTTTTCTTTCGTAACGGGTGGACGGCCAGTTGTCCGGGCGAATCCTCCAGTCTCCAGGTCGCCGCGCCAGCCATTGGAATTCCGCAGCAGTTGTCATGTGATCTAGCATCCATCGGCAGTAGTCCATATGGTCGGTCGCCATGCGCCATTGGCCTCCGTCCGCCAGCACGCGCGCTATTTCCGCAATATTTTTTGCTACAATAAAGCGGCGTTTTTTATGGCGGCGTTTTGGCCAAGGGTCGGGGAAAAGCAGAAACGCTGCCCCAACACTGGCGCCTTTCAGGCTGTCTAACAACAAACTAGCATCGTCCATGACAATACGGATATTGTCCAGGCCCTGTTGGTCAATATCCGTCAACAGGCGGGCCACACCGTTGATGAAGGGTTCGCAACCGATAAAGCCGATTTGTGGATTGGACTTGGCCAGGGCTGCCAAATGCTCGCCAGCGCCAAAGCCTATTTCCAGCCAAACGGTTTCGATGTGTCTATCGAATAGCGATCTGGGATCAATAGATCGGGGGGCAAAATTACCAGGCTCAATCTGCAGCCGAGGGAGAAGACGTTCCAGTGTGGCCAGCCGGCCCTGGCGCAAGGGCTTGCCACGTCGCCGCCCAAAAAGGTTACAGGCAAATGATTTAGCCAAGAAGCGGCTTCAACTCTGGAACCAAATCCAACCGCTCCCAACTGAAATGGCCGTTATCGGTCGGCTCTTGGCCGAAATGACCATAGGCTGCCGTCGGCCCGTAAATGGCACGGTTCAACCTCAGCATATTGCGTATACCCCGGGGGCTTAGATCTACATTCTTGGATAGAAAATCGACTAAGGCATTCTCATCACAACGGGCCGTGCCATAGGTATCCACATAAATGGATAAAGGCTTGGCCACACCGATGGCATAAGACAATTGGATGCAACACCGGTCCGCCAGCCCAGCCCCGACAATGTTCTTCGCCAGGTATCGGGAGGCGTAGGCTGCGCTGCGGTCCACCTTAGTTGGGTCCTTGCCCGAAAATGCGCCGCCGCCGTGGGGCGCGGCGCCACCATACGTATCGACTATTATTTTACGGCCTGTTAGACCCGCATCGCCATCAGGGCCGCCAATCACGAATCGGCCTGTGGGGTTAACATAAAATTCGCCATCTTCACACATCCAGCCTTCCGGCAGCACATCCAGCACATACTTGCGCACAAGTTCGCGGACCTCCCGCTGATCTGAGTCCGCGGAATGCTGGGTAGAGACCACCACAGATGTGGCGCCAACCGGCTTACCTTCCATGTATTTCAAAGTCACCTGGCTTTTTGAATCCGGGCCGAATTGAGGCGTCTTTCCGGCTCGGCGATCTTCCGCCATGTTACGCAAAATCGCATGAGAATAATGTATTGGGGCCGGCATAAGAACGTCAGTTTCATTACAGGCGTAACCGAACATAATGCCCTGATCTCCGGCGCCAATGTCTTTGTTCCCAGAGGCATCGACTCCTTGCGCAATATCGACGGACTGAGGGTGCAAATGCACCTGAACTTCGGCGTTCTTCCAGTGAAAACCGTCCTGTTCGTAACCGATGCCCCGCACTGTATCCCGCACCGCCTGTTCCATGGCGTCCTTGTCGTTGGCGACCTCGGCCGGGCCGCGTACTTCGCCGGCCAAAACAATTAGGTTCGTGGTGGTAAGTGTTTCGCATGCCACCCGCGCATCATCGGGGTCGGCGGCCAGAAACATGTCCACGATCGCGTCCGAAATCTGGTCACAAACCTTGTCAGGATGCCCTTCGGAAACTGATTCAGAAGTAAAAAGATAGTTGCCGCTCGACACAGGGCGCCTCCAGCTAGTTGGAAAAAGACCTCACAAAGACGGAGATACCGCCGCTTGCGGGCGTTTCTTACAGGCTTTTTGGCCAGGGTCAAGTGACGACCGTGCACTTTAACTGTGGCAAAACAATTGCTCTCGCCAAGCCAGCGCGAACCGATATGTTGATCAGTACTTGATATCGGTGGCCTAGACGCCGACCGCCACGACCAGATTAAACAATGGTTTGCGGGCACCGGCGGCGGTTTTCTTGTAGTAAGCGCGGACCAGTTCTAAAGTTTCCTGCTTTGCTAAGCCGCCCTGATTGAAATTCGCCTGTTGGGCTTCGGCGATACCCGGCTGGCCACAGAATTACTCTCCGTTCAAATTTCATGGCGGCCCCCGCAAAACTTGATCATATTTTACTATTTAGTACTACCGAAATATTGCATAAGCATATAC
>CAXGCE010000492.1:0-2325 GCA_964007795.1 uncultured Alphaproteobacteria bacterium
TACTTTCCGTCGATGTCATATCCTGGCCCGGCTGACTAAATAGCGTGAATGGTATCAATGGCCTCCGGCATCATTTCGCGCCGCTCGAATTTATCAGTCAAGCCCAGCAATTTGAAATCGCTTATTAAGCCCCCGGTCCCGATTCCCGTGATGTATCGGCCCCGGCACATATGATCGCAAATTGCCACCTGGGCCGCCACCTAGCCCGGATTCTGTTGTGATAGGTTAATTACACCGAAAGCAAATATTATATTCTTGGTCTGCGCGATTGCCGATGCGAAAAACATCATAGAAGAGGCGATGGTCTCGGCTGTCGAACTTACATGCTCTCCGCACCAGGTCACCACCATGTCCTATTCGTTCGCTCGAATGACCGCATCCCGATCCTCGGCCAAAACTTCCGTCAGGTTGCGGGCCGGGTTATGCAGAAGCATCATGAATATACCGAGTTTCATTTGCACATTCCCTCTTGGGCCCTAATCTACTGCATAGGCACGGACGAAATCATCATCGATGGTCACCCCAAGACCAGGCCGGTCAGGGATCGTGATCCGGCCCTTTGCGATAGGAAAATTCTCCGCTACCAGGTCGTGCATCAGGGGGTTGTGGCCGAGGGAATATTCCACCGTGAAAGCCGCCGGCGATGTGGCGCAAATTTGAAGTCCGGCAGCAAACATCACCGCTCCGCCCCACATATGGGGAGCCATGCGAATCTGGTGCGAAGCTGCTAAGGCCGCGATACGCATGGCTTCCGTAA
Source organism: uncultured Alphaproteobacteria bacterium (assembly GCA_964007795.1). Classification (GTDB taxonomy): domain Bacteria; phylum Pseudomonadota; class Alphaproteobacteria. The sequence goes on from CAXGCE010000492.1 coordinate 758, forward strand.
TGCCACCGCAGATAGCCAGATCAGGCTGGAAGATATCCACCGCCCGAGCCAGTGCAAGATCGCGAAAATCAAACCGAGTAAAGATGCTTTCACCGGCGGCAATGGGAATGTCCGTGCTTGCGCGAATTTCTGCACAACCAAGAATATCGTCCGCTGTTACCGGTTCCTCAAACCAGGCTAGGTTGTATTCTCTAACCAGACGGCAAAACCGTTTCGCCTCAGCACAGGCGAAGGTGCCATGGGCATCGACCATGATGTCTATATCGTCGCCGAGATATTTTCGCGCAGCCTCCACTCGCTGGGCGGATATCAAGGTATTGCCATCGGCGGAACCAACCCGCATTTTTACTGCTCCGAACCCTCCGTCCTCTACATAACCCGCTAGTTGCTCGCCAATGCCCGCCGCAGGTGCCCATCCGCCGGAGGCATAGGCCGCCAGATCATCCCGGCATTTGCCGCCCAAAAGTTGCCAAATGGGCTTCCCCAGGGACAGACCCAGAATATCCCATAAGGCGATATCGATACCGCTGATTCCAGATATGGTCAGACCCCGCCGACCCAGCGCGGGAAATACGTGGCCCCGCTCAACAGCGAAATGGGTCCGACTGCCGTTGTACATTTCCTCCCAATGGCCAGCGATGCGGGCAGCGTCGCGTCCAATCAGTTGTTTCCCCAGTTCATCTCGGATTAAAGTTACCAGAGCCCGGCCGTCACCCAGGTTTCCTACCCCTGCCTTCGCTTCGCCGTGACCCACCAGTCCACTATCTGTTTCGACCCGCACCAAAACCGTATCGAACGAACGCATACGGCCAAAATCAGAGGTGTGTTGCCGCCCCTCTGGAATTGGTACTCTCAGCCAAGTGGCGTCTACGGAACGAATTTTCATCGTCGACTATTCTCCCGCCGAATTCCTACCCAGCCTACCACTGCTTGACGCGAATGACGCCAGATTATCAACGTTTCGTCAGGAACGGGGTATCTGGGACCAAATTTCAGCTGTGTCTAGCGGTCTTGTCCATTGAATGGACTCAACCAGCGGATGATCTATGTTTGGTGGGTCAACAAAACCTTAATTGCTCCACAAGACTTAGGAACTGGACCTATCCCACGGAATTGCCTATATCCGGCCCATAATGACAAAAATTGATCAACCATTCTTGAAGATGCACGGTGCTGGCAATGACTTTGTCGTTCTAGATCTGCGCCAATCGAACGCGCGCGTGGACGCAACTTTCGCTCGCGTCTTGGCGGACCGTCAAAAAGGAGTTGGCTGTGACCAGGTGATATCGCTGGAGCCGTCCCGCTGCGCAGACGTTTTCATGCGCATTCACAATCCCGACGGTAGCGAGGCCCAAGCCTGCGGCAACGGATCGCGATGCGTCGCCAGTCTGCTGTTTAGGGAAAGTGGACAAGATAAGATCTTGATAGAATCCCGCGCCGGGTTGCTGAAGGGTGAAATCGGCCCGGATGGATTGGTGCAAGTGGATATGGGCCCCGCTTATCTAGATTGGCGGGAAATTCCTCTGGCATTTGAAGCTGATACGTTGAGCCTTGATCTCACCTATCAG
>CAXGCE010000493.1:0-2323 GCA_964007795.1 uncultured Alphaproteobacteria bacterium
ATCTTTATGAAAGCTGTTCGACGGAGATAGCCCCTGCACAGTACGGAGAGTCACACTTTGCTATGACAGAGCCGAAAATTGTAAGCCTACTCGCCAGCGCGACGGAGATTGTCTGTGCGCTTGGCTACGAAGATGCGCTTATAGCTAGGTCCCATGAGTGCGATTACCCAGCCTCAATCACTACATTGCCGGTTTGCACAGGGTCAAAAATAGAAAGGCAGACATCCAGTCGCGATATCGACGGCCAAGTGAAAACAATCGTAGAGCAGGGACTGTCCGTATATCGTGTGAACGGTGACCTGCTCGGGCAACTTCAGCCAGATTTCGTCGTCACCCAAATACAGTGCGAAGTCTGTGCCGCGAGCCCTAAGGATATAGAAATTGCTTTACGCGACTGGACCGGTGCTAAACCAAACATTGTTTCACTTGAACCCAATGCTTTGGCTGATGTCTGGACGGACATCAAGAACGTCGCTAATGCATTCGGCGCACCAGAACGGGGTGAACGTCTAGTCGCAGAGCTGCAAACACGGATGAAAGCTATAGAAGCACAAGCGGAGAAATTGGATCACCGCCCCAGTATAGTCTGCATCGAATGGATTGATCCGCTGATGGCGGCGGGCAACTGGATACCGGAATTAGTTGCTAAGGCAGCGGGTGAGAACGTCTTTGGCGAAGCAGGCCAACCCTCACCATGGCTGACCTGGGAGACGCTTTGCCAAGCTGACCCGGACGTCATATTAATCCTGCCTTGCGGCTACGACATCGAAGAATCTCGGCAAAATATGTCAGCGCTCACAGGTCGCATGGAATGGCCAACACTAAGCGCTGTTAGAATGGACAGAGTATACATTGCTGATGGCAATCACTATTTCAACCGGCCAGGGCCACGCCTCGCCGAATCGTTGGAAATTTTGGCGGAATTATTGCACCCGGAACTATTTCGTTTCGGCCACGAGGGAATGGGATGGGAACGGTATTAGAAAACCATCTTGAATTTTAATACCAAATCGTAATTTCGCTGGCATCTAATGTGCGGCCTGATAGACAGTGATCCTAGTTAGTGCCGATCATAAACTTAATTCGCAAGTCATTTTTTGGTTATATATAGCCGCTATACTTGCATCCGCAGCATTTTTATTAATCTCCACAATTTTGCGTTATTTAGCCGAATATAACTCCAAACTAGGCTCGGCAAGTCGTTACACCAGTGGCACCTTCGCACTAGTGCTCATGATAGTTTGCGGGGCGCCAGTATCTCGGTCATTCATCTGTACCCATGGCTGCAGCCTCGATATGGTTCCATTCGTCCAATCCCATCATCTTGCTGAGGCCCTCTAGCGACATCAGGGCTTCACTGCTCGCCGGGCCCAGGCGACCTTCGGCCAGCAGTTCGCCATAGACAGCCATTTGGGCCTTCAACGCCGCACCCAGACCAGTCAGCGCATACAACACTAGTTTGACCCCCAACGCAGCAAACTCGTCACGAGAAAGCATACTCTCCGGCCATTCTGGCACCCCACCGACCATAGCCAGGGGGCCCTGCAATCCGGCGCAAAGACGTCGCAGCTCTGCCAATTCGAACGGCTCGGCGATCATGGCTAGGTCCGCGCCAGCTTCAAGGTAAGCATTCAGCCGTTCGATTACAGCGTCCACGCCTTCCGTTGCCTTTGCATCGCTACGGGCGATAATAAGAAAATCCGCATCGTGCCTGGCCGCAAGAGCGGCACGCAGTCGGGCCTCCATTTCTTCCGTCGGCACCACTTTGCGACCGGACATGCCGCCGCAACGCTTGGGTAGGGCCTGATCCTCGATATGGATGCCAGCGATGCCAGCCCGCTCAAACTCGATGACCGTGCGGTGTACGTTGATTAGCCCGCCATAGCCGGTATCGGCATCAGAAAGTACCGGCATTGGCACCGCGGCAGCAATACGGCGAGCATGCCCGATGATCTCGGCCTGAGATGCGAGACCGATATCTGGCATACCGAGGATTGACGCCTCCATGCCGAAACCAGTCAGATATACCGCCTCATGTCCCTGGCCGTAGACTGCCCTAGCCGAGGCGCCGTCATAGGCACCCGGAACCAGAAGCGGTCCTTCACCGGCAAGCATTTGGCGTAGCTTTGTGGTCGGTTTCATTTTCGTAGCCCCTAACATAAATGGCAGCGCCGCCAGGGCCGGTTAGGTCATATCGGCAAACTCGGACTTGGCATTGCCACTTCAACTTGTATAACAATTACTTCAACCAACTCTCCAACTAGCTATAGATCCTATCTCTAATAGAGAAAACCCAACAAAATTCACGACCAGAAAACCAATC
>CAXGCE010000494.1:0-2318 GCA_964007795.1 uncultured Alphaproteobacteria bacterium
TCTCACCATAAGCCTTCAATCCCTTTGTCAGGGCAGCGCGGAAGCCAACCTCATGGGCACCGCCCTGGCTCGTGGGTACGCTGTTGCAGTAGGAATTAACAAAGCCCTCACTCTCCAGTGGCCAGTGCATCGCCCATTCCACCTCGCCCTCATCCTCGGTCAGTTCTGCACGGCCAGCAAACGGTCGTGGTGTGACGGTAGGGCCGTCCTGGAGAGATTCGGCAAGGAAATCAGCCAGCCCGTTGGGGAAGTGCAAAACGGCCTCGGTAGGCGTTTGATCCTTGCCGTTGATCAAGTCGGGTGCACACGTCCAGCGAATTTGCACGCCGCGAAAGAGGTACGCCTTGGAGCGGGCCATGCGATAGACACGCGCAGGCACAAAGGCTGCGCTGGCGCCGAATACCTCTGGATCTGGTCGGCAGGCGATTAAGGTGCCTCGCCGATTGCCGGTTTTGCCCATGTCCTTCAATTTTGTCTTGGCTTTGCCTCGGTTGTATTCTTGGCGCCACAATTTGCGGTCGCGCGCCACTTCAACCAATAGGTACTCAGACAAGGCGTTGACTACAGATATCCCAACACCATGCAGGCCGCCGGCGGTCCGATAGGCCTCGTCGGAAAATTTGCCCCCTGAATGAAGTGTGGTCAAAATCACTTCCAAGGCAGATTTCGATTTAAATTTAGGGTGCGGGTCCGTCGGAATGCCGCGACCGTTGTCCGAGATGGTCAATGTGCCGTCAGTTGCTAGGTCCACGGTGATCTTGTCGGCGTACCCGGTCACGGCTTCGTCCATGGCGTTGTCAAGAACCTCGGCTGCCAAGTGATGGCGGCCCCGTTCGTCCGTGCCGCCAATATACATGCCCGGCCGCCTACGCACCGGTTCCAGCCCTTCAAGAACCTCGATATCCTTCGCGGAATAATTGGCTGCCTTGCTGCTACGACTGCTGCCTTTCAGACCCGATTTGCCTGAATGTGTGAACAAATCGTTCATGTTGCTTGATCTATTCTCTTTGTAATTGGAGCGAAACGAATCAACATTAAGGATATATAGTCATGTGCTTTTGGCAAAACGAAGCGTACTCTCCGACCACGGAAAATGAAAAAACCCAGCGATAGGATCCGACTGCCGGGGCAGGGGCGAGGCCATTTGCCGCAACGTCGATCGTATGCCGGGTTCATTAAGATAGAATTTATTCACGTTTTGTTCTTTAGTCAATGGTAAAATTACAGGAATTGAGCGCCCTTTATAGAGCCGAAACCGGAACGGCCGGGTCAAGGCCGTGATTATTAAATTTTAGGCATCGGCTACATTGTAGGCAGCAACACATGGAATTTCGCATGAGGATTAACTGGATGATAGATAGTCTAACGCTGCCTGAACTCCGCCCTTTTTATGCGGTATACCGGCAGCAGACAGACCCATCTCCACACCCGAAAGGGTACCCGCCAGCATCAGTTCGTTAAAGGCGCCCAAATGCCCGATGCGAAATACCTTGCCGGCCAGACGGCCAAGCCCATTACCCAGCGACATGTTGAACCGCTCCAGAACTATGGCGCGGAAGGCATCGGCATTATGGACATCAGGCAGCATCACTGCTGTCAGGCTGTTCGAAGCTTCAGAATGCACTTGGGCTACCGTTTCAAGGCCCCATGCTGCAACAGCCCTTCGGGTGGCCTCGGCCAGGCGTGCATGGCGCCGGAAAACATTTTCTAAGCCCTCCTCCTGCAATATCGTAATTGCCTCATCCAGGCCGTAGAGTAGATTGGTGGCCGGTGTGTAGGGAAAGGCACCATTCTTGTTCGCAGCCAACATAGCGGTCCAATCCCAATAAGACCGGTTCATTTTGGCTGTTTCGTGTATCTGCAAGGCCTTGTTGCTAATGGCATTGAAGCTAAGGCCTGGCGGTAGCATCAAGCCCTTTTGAGATCCGCCGATGGTGACGTCTACTCCCCATTCGTCATGTTTGTAATCAATGGACGCAAGGGATGAGATCGTGTCCACCATCAGCAGCGCGGGATGCCGCAATTCATCCATCACATTGCGCACAGCAGTGATATCCGATGTGACTCCGGTGGAAGTTTCGTTGTGCACGCAGCACACAGCCTTAATCAGGTAATCAGTATCCTTCGCAAGGGCGGCGGCGATGTCTGTAGCGCGCACTCCATGGCGCCAGTCGCCCGGTAGAAATTGAACATCCAGGCCCAAATTGTTAGCCAGACTGCGCCACAGGGTTGAGAATTGGCCCGTTTCGGCCATCAGAACTTGATCGCCAGGGTTCAAAGTATTGACTAGCGCGGCCTCCCAAGCACCTGTCCCGGAT
>CAXGCE010000495.1:0-2318 GCA_964007795.1 uncultured Alphaproteobacteria bacterium
CATGGCGGGGGGCATGTTCCGGTGCAAAAAGCAAATTAGGCCTCTCAACAAGCCCGCATGGGCATTGGGACGTGCAGCGCGTCCTGGTCCGCGGTATTCCGAACGATGGCAAGCGAAATGCTAGCGGAAAGATCTATACAAATATTCTGCAAATGACCTAGGGCGCAACAAAAGGCCGGTCGTACAATGGTACGCTTCATGCTATTTTTGCTTAGACTATCCAAGTAATTAATTCGCCTAATGCGCTGCAAAATTACTGTTCCGTCAGAACCGGAGCCGCACTAAATTACGGCCAGCCTATCCGAGGGAAGAGCATAGCAGATCAAGTCGGTATTCGCACGTTATTTGCCTGGAAAATTGGGAAAAATCAGATTTTCAGTAGTCAAACCCGCATGGGCATCAAGACATAAAGAGCACTTGGATCAGCCGGATCCCGGATGATAGTCGGTGAGGCACCGTCGGAAAGATCGAAGGTTACGTTTTCCCCTTCCACCTGACCGGCGATATCAAGTAAATACCGGGCATTGAACCCTATTTCCATGACATCGATACCGTTGAAGGTTGCGGGCACTTCGTCGTTGCCGCTACCCTGTTCCGGGTTATTCGCCGACAACATGACGGCATTTTTCTGCACCGCTAGTTTCACAGCGCGGGACTTCTCGGAACTGATTGTAGCAACACGATCGACGGCAGCTTTGAAGCTCTTGCAATCCACTTCCATCTGCTTGTCATTCCCCGCTGGTATCACCCGTTGATAGTCGGGGAAAGTGCCGTCAATCAATTTCGATGTCAGGGTCGTATCGCGTATGGCAAAGCGGATTTTGCTGTTCGAGAGCGCGATATCAACCGTCACATCGCCACTCTCGATCAGTTTGTCCACTTCGATTGCCGCCTTGCGGGGTATGATGACGCCAGGCATGCCTGCCGCTCCCGACGGAAGGGGGACCTCCACATGAGCCAAACGATGGCCGTCTGTGGCCACTCCACGCAAGACGGGGGCATCTTCCGGGGCATGTAGGAAGATACCGTTGAGGTAATATCGCGTTTCCTCCGTGGAAATTGCAAACCGCGTCTTTTCAATCAGGCGATGGAGATCCAGCGCCGGCAGGACGAACTGGTGTGGCAGGTCGTCATCCGCCATAAGGGGGAAATCCTCGCGTGGCAGGCAGGACAGTTCGAAATTTGACCGACCGGCCCGCACGACCATACGACTGCCGTCAGTGCTGTCCAATTCGACCTGGGCGCCGTCGGGTAGCTTGCGCACGATGTCGTGCAAAATATGGGCCGGTGCTGTGGTGCCGCCAGTCTGTTGAACCTCCGCCGACACGGTTTCCACCATGGCCAGATCAAGGTCCGTCGCCGTGAGATTTAGACTGTCAGCCTCGGCCACCAATTGCAGGTTGGATAAAATTGGAATGGTATTGCGTCGTTCGACGACGTTCTGGGCGTGGCTTAATGCTCCCAATAGGGCCGAGCGTTCAATGGTCAGTTTCATGGTCCAAGCGCTTCAAATTACGATTCGCAGAGCATACCAGAAAGCAGGCCGCAGTGTAGAATTTAGCGGCCATGTACGGTCATGTCATCATGGAATAGGCCAATGCAGTCGCGTACAATAATTCTATACCGCCCCGTTACGCCATGGCACGCATGTCAGCCACCCGCCGGGCATGTTTTGTCACGGTTCCGGTCTCAGATACTACACTATGATTGATGATCCGAGGCGGCTTAGACTGACCCATGGCGCCGATCAGGGAAACTGTCGTGGTGCTTTCTAACAATGCGCCCCTGGAGCCTCCATGCATGCCGGGCAACAGGGGATTGCCGAACAGCATGTGCCGAACCAGGATCACGATGATCAGCTTGGCACATTGATCCTCGCATGGTGCCACAGTTTTCAGATAATCAGTGCGGAAACAGAGGGTCGCGGTACGACCCAATCTGCCCACAATGGGCACAAAACGCATGTCGATTAAACTATCCAGGAACGAAGTAACGATCCCGCCCTGCACCATGCCAGTATACGGATCGCCGACGAATTTCTCACTAAGGGGGACTTTGTCAACCGTTCCCGTTTTTTTGATGTGTAATAGCGCCAAGCCCATGGCGACCATAAACGTGAATTTTGTGCCAATCAATGTCTGTACATTTTTAAAACCGAACTCTATGGCACAAGAAGATGCTAGCTTGCCTCCGGGCTGTCAAAATGCCAGCAAAATAATTTTGACGATGACCACTGGCGGTTACGTTATTTCGGTCGTATAAGTCATGCCATGCGGAACAGCACGGTTTGTGTTCGACCCGGCGGACCCATGGTCCTT
>CAXGCE010000496.1:0-2312 GCA_964007795.1 uncultured Alphaproteobacteria bacterium
GCCACCGCCGTGGACAGTTGCCCCCACCATTGCGTCGACGGTGCACCCACCGATATATCACGGGCTACAAAGTCGATGTTGGTTTGGAACACCATTGGCAACAAACCGAAAATAGTAGTCACTGTTGTTAGCAATACCGGACGTAGTCGCTGGGCACCTGTACGGACCACTGCTTCCAAAGGTTCCATGCCACCCTTGACTAACCGGGAATAGGTATCGATTAGAACGATATTATTGTTCACGACGACGCCGGCCAAGGCGATGACGCCGATGCCCGTCATTACGATACCAAATGCCTGGTTGGTAATGATCAATCCAGCCATCACACCGACGGTGGACATAATCACCGCCGTCAGGATCAAAAGGGCATGGTAGAAGCTGTTGAACTGCGTGATGAGTATGATCGCCATGACAAACAGAGCGACGCCAAACGCTTTTATCAGGAACTGTTGCGCTTCTTTTTGGTCGCGGTCCGAACCCTTGAAGCGGACATCCACCTCCTGATCGAACGTCTGTTTCGCCATCCACATACGAATTTCTTTGACCTTATCATCGGATAACAAACCTTTGGCCACGCTCGCCTGCACCTTAATCACGCGCTGTCCGTCTGTGCGTCGTACCAGGCCGGAGCGTTGCTGCGGCGAGCGGGTTACAAAATTAGAGATGGGCACCTGGCCATGGCTAGTTTGCACCCGCAACTGGTCTAACTGTTGAAGATTGCGGTATTCCAGAGGAAACCGGATACGGATTTCCACCTCTTCATCCGCATCGTCAGGACGGTATTCGCCGACCTTAATGCCGTGGGTTACCAACTGTACCACTTTGCCTACCGTCAGGATATCGGCGTTGAACCGAGCCGCCTGGGAGCGGTCCACCTTTACCTGCCATTCAATCCCTGGCAGGGGTCGGCTGTCTTCTACGTCCAGCAAGCCGTTCATGGTTTGCAACTTAGCCCGGATTTTGGAAACCACGGGGTGAATCCGCTCCGGGTAACGGGAGCGGATTTCAATTTGAATGTCCTTGCCGGTGGGGGGGCCTACGTCGGGTTCACGTGGCTCCACCCAGACACCCGCAAGATGGGCAGTCCGTTCCCGCACTTCCGCCATGATCTCTGCCGAGGCGCGCCGTTTGTCCCATTCCGCAAACTCTATAAAAATGGTGCCAATCACGTCCTGGGCTTGGTCTTCGCCCTGGTACCGCCCACCGGTACGGGCATAGATTGTACGTATACCCTTGACCGGCAACAATTCATTCTCCACCTCACGGACCAGGGCATCCTTCTCTCGGCTCGACATGTTGCCTCGGGCATGCACGTGAATCAGACTCTGTTCGGGCTCAACGGCGGGAAAAAATTCAATGCCCTTGCCCACCTTTTGGTAGACGAACTGAACACCCATTAATACGACAATGGCTGATAGTAGTACCAAGAGCGGCCTTCGGATCACGACCGACAGCACCCGCGCATAGGCCCCCGTAAAACCAGGTAATTGGCGCACATCTCCGTCTTCCGCCGCCGCCAAAGCAGCCAAAATCTTTGGGTTAGCCGAGCCCGCTTTGCCTATAAGGCCGCCCAGAGTTGGCACGAAAATTAAGGCCATCATCAATGATCCGGTAAGGGTGACGACCAGAGTAATAGGCAGGAACTTCATGAATTCACCAACCACACCGGGCCAGAATAACAAGGGCATGAAGGCAGCAAGCGTCGTCGCCGTGGAGGCAATAATGGGCCATGCCATGCGCTGTGCAGCAAGAATATAGGCTTCACGCCGCGGCAAACCCTCTGCCAATTTCCGGTCGGCGAATTCTGTCACGACAATCGCGCCATCCACCAACATGCCAACCGCCAGAATTAGGGCGAAGAGCACCACAATATTGACAGTCAAGCCCATGGAATCCAGCACAAGAATGGCCAACAGGAACGAAGACGGTATGGCCAGACCTACCAGCCCCGCCGTGCGCAAACCCAGGGCAGCGACGACGACGATCATCACCAAGAGGATGGCGCTAAGAACGTTGTTCTGCAGATCTTCCAACATGCGTCGAATGTCTTTCGATTCGTCCTGAATGAAGTTGACCTGTACGCCGGCCGGCCAGTCTTTTGATCGGCTGTTTACAACATGGCGCACCTGGTCAATCGTCTCGATCACGTTCTCACCCAGGCGTTTCTTGATTTCCAGGGTCACACCACGCCGCGAGTTGATGCGGGCGAAGCTATCGGCATCCTTGAACGTGCGGCGCACGGTGGTCACGTCCCGCAAGGTGATAACTCCATCGCCAAACACCTTGATGGGTAAATCCAAGATGTCCTTGGC
>CAXGCE010000497.1:0-2309 GCA_964007795.1 uncultured Alphaproteobacteria bacterium
AAAATTAATAATTGATATTAAAAAATTAGGATCTTTTTAATTAATTGTAAACTTCTTAGTAAAAATTATCTGAAGTTGAATGGCTTGAATTGCCCTCTTCTCCCGAAGGGTCAAGACACGGCTGGCAAGCCTATGTGACCAGAGTTAACCCTGATAAAGCGCCGTATCCAAGAAATACCATTATGGAGATGCTTCAGGAAAAAGGGATCGCGACCCGCCCGGGAACCCATGCTGTTCACATGTTGAATTACTACAAAGAGAATTTCGGCTTTAAGCCTGAAGATTTTCCGGGAGCCCAGGATTGTAACGACAATACTATGGCGATACCCTTGCACAATCGTATGTCTCCTGAAGATTACGCATATATCGTAAAGGCCCTAAAGGATATTCACTAATGTGTGGCATAGCCGGCATCATGACGGCGGACGGGGCTGCCCCAGATGCGTCAGTTTTATTGGCGTTACAGACCGCCCTTGCCCATCGCGGCCCAGATGGTGAGGGACTGTTCATTGACGAGGGGATAGGACTTACTCATTCCCGCCTGGCCATTATTGACCTAAAAACCGGTGATCAGCCGATCCAAGGGCTAGACGGCATGGCCTTGATTGCCAATGCGGAAATCTACAACTACATTGAGCTGCGCCAGGAATTAACAGATGTAGAATGGCAAACGTGGTCGGACTGTGAACCCGCCCTCGTTCTATACCGCCGCGAGGGCATCGAATTCGCCGACCGGCTTCGTGGAATGTACGCCGTCGCCATCCACGATCCCGGAGAGGGTTTGTTGGTTCTGGCCCGCGATCCGTTCGGAATTAAGCCGTTGTATTACGTGGAGGGGGAGTTCGGCTTCGCCTTCGCCTCGGAACCTTCGGCCCTAGTGGCTGCAGGTTTGGTTAAGCCAAATTTAGACGATCGCCCCATGAATGAATTGCTGCAGATGCAGTTCACCACTGGCCGAGGCAGCATTTACAGCGGCATTTTTCGGGTATTGCCGGGTGAAACGATGATTATTTCCCAAGGCCGCATTCTTGAACGGCGCCAGCGCCGGGCCCTGCCGCTGGCCCCACCGCGGACGCTGGACGAACCGGCGGCACTGGCAAAGCTTGAGCGGGTGTTGCTGGAAAGTGTAGAACTACACCAGCGATCGGACGTGCCCTACGGAATGTTTCTTTCAGGCGGTATCGATAGTTCCGCTCTTCTAACCGTAATGGCACGCCTGAACGAGCAACCAGTGCAGGCCTTCACAGCTGGCTTTAGCGGCACCAAGACCCATGACGAACGAGGCCGAGCCCAGGCAGTAGCCCGGTATCTAAGCGCGGATCATATGGAGATCAATTTTGATGAAAGCGATTTTTGGTCCCTGTTGCCGAAGGTAGCGGCGCAGTTGGACGATCCCGCGGCGGACTATGCGGCACTGCCCACATTTAAATTGGCGGCCACGGCCAAGGCAGCTGGATTGAAAGTGGTTTTGTCCGGCGAGGGCGGCGATGAACTGTTCGCCGGTTACGGGCGCTATCGGGATGCCCAGCGGCCCTGGTGGGTGGGTGGGCGCCGCACTATGCGGCGCACGGGACGGTTCGATCGCCTTGGTGTGCTTCGCCAGAGCTCCGATACCTGGCGGGATGGCATCCGCGCGGCGGAAAGCACCTTGGGCGCCACGGACCTAACCCACCTCCAATTAACCCAGGCCATTGACTGTGCTGCTTGGCTGCCTAATGACCTGTTGATCAAGCTAGACCGCTGCCTCATGGCACATGGGGTGGAGGGACGGACACCGTTCCTGGACCCGCAGGTGGCCGATTTTGCATTCCGCCTGCCGGACGAACTAAAGCTGAGGGACGGTCAGGGCAAATATCTTCTCCGACGTTGGTTATCCAGAGCCAACCCTGAGGCACAACCTTTTGCCAAAAAGCAGGGGTTTACCGTTCCTGTTGCGGAATGGATTCGCGGCCGAGGCGCTGAACTGGGACCCATGGTGGCTGACCAACCGGGCATCAAGGCCATCGCCCGTCCTAATCAAGTCGCTTCTCTATATCAAAAAGGCGGCAAACGTCACGGATTTGCGGCGTGGACCCTATTGTTCTATGCCCTGTGGCATCGCCGCCATATCCTCGGCGCTGAACCCCAGGGAGATGTATTCGAGACCCTGGCCACGCCCGCATAGGAGACCCATATGGTTGAACCCTTTGATTTGTTGCTTCGCGGGGGCACACTGATCACCCATAACGGCATTGGCCGCGGCGATGTTGGTGTTCGTGACGGGCGTATCACCGTCATCGGCGATATGACCGCGGCCGCGGCCGGTGAGG
>CAXGCE010000498.1:0-2308 GCA_964007795.1 uncultured Alphaproteobacteria bacterium
CGCGTCTGGGCGTACGTTTAGTTGATGCAACAGCCTCGCCCATTGTGGACGCGCCGGAAAACATTTTGCTAATTTTGCGAGATAACAATATCGCCGCGAAAATGGATCGGCAGTTGACTCACCGCGGCTCGGCGCGGTCAGTGGCGGGTATGGCGGCTATGCTAGCTCACGAGGTCAAAAACCCTTTGAGCGGTATTCGCGGCGCAGCGCAATTGCTTGAACAAAACGCAAATACCGAGGATCTGGTTCTGACCCGTTTGATCTGCGATGAGACCGATCGCATTGTTAGCATTGTTGAACGCATGGAAATGTTCTCAGACAAACCCGCGGAACGGCAGCCAGTGAATGTTCATCGGGTCCTCGAGCGTGTGCGCCAAGTGGCACAAAGCGGATTCGCTAAACATATCGGGTTCACTGAAAACTATGATCCTTCACTTCCATCGGTGCACGGCAATTTTGACCAGCTTGTGCAGGTTTTGCTGAATCTGGTTAAGAACGCGGCTGAAGCGGCTCCCACCAAGAACGGCAAAATCATATTGAGTACGGCCTTCCGGCATGGCTTGCGCTTGACTGTGTCGGGTAGCCAAAGCCGGCTGAAACTACCCATCGAAATCGTCGTACAGGATAATGGTGCGGGCGTGGCTGACGATATTAAACCTTATTTGTTCGACGCCTTCGTCACAAACAAGACCCAAGGGTCCGGCCTGGGACTGGCTCTGGTGGCAAAATTGGTCGATGACCATGGCGGCACAGTGGAATGCGCCGATGTTACTAAAGGGGCACAATTCCGAATTATGCTGCCCATGGACACTAACTGAGAAATCAGAGTAGGCCGATGAGTAGAGGGACCATCTTAATTGCAGACGATGATGGCGCTATCCGTACAGTGCTGGATCAAGCTTTAGGTAGGGCAGGATATGAGGTTAGGGCTACGGCAAACGCGGCTACTCTTTGGCGATGGATTGGCGATGGTCAGGGCGACCTAGTAATTACCGACGTGGTAATGCCAGACGAAAATGGCCTGGAACTACTGCCCCGGATAAAGAAGTTGCGTCCTGAAATGCCGATAATCGTCATGAGCGCCCAGTCGACCATCATGACAGCGATCAAAGCAGCGGAGCGCGGTGCCTACGAATACTTACCCAAACCCTTCGATTTGAAGGAATTGATCAATGTGGTTCAGCGGGCTCTGACCGATAGCAAACACGTTATGGCCGGCGGCACATACATGGACGAGGGTGAGGAAAGCCTACCGGTAATCGGTCGCTCCCCGGCAATGCAGGAAATTTATCGTACTCTGGCGCGATTGATGCAGAGAGACCTTACGGTAATGATTTCTGGCGAATCGGGGACCGGCAAAGAACTAGTAGCTCGAGCCCTGCACGACTATGGTAAACGGCGGAACGGGCCTTTCGTGGCCATCAACATGGCGGCAATACCGCGTGATCTGATCGAGAGCGAATTGTTTGGCCACGAGAAGGGCGCCTTCACTGGAGCGATAAACCGTAAACCAGGCCATTTCGAACTGGCTGAAGGAGGCACCCTGTTTCTGGACGAAATTGGCGATATGTCGGGAGACGCGCAATCCAGGTTGCTGCGGGTTCTGCAACAAGGAGAATACAACACGGTTGGAGGACGCACGCCCATCAAAACAGATGTGCGCATCATAGCCGCGACCAATCAGGATCTGCGGCAACAGATTGGTCGGGGTCTATTTCGCGAGGATTTATTTTACCGTTTGAATGTCGTGCCGATGCGTCTGCCGCCCCTACGCGAACGGACTGAAGACGTGCCCGATTTAGTTCGCCATTTCCTGGGTCGGGCGGAAGCTTCCGGGCTGCCAGCCAAACGGCTAAGTCGCGAAGCATTGGCAACCTTGCGTGATTATGACTGGCCAGGCAATGTGCGGGAATTGGAGAATTTGATCCAACGCTTGGTCGTCCTTTATCCAGAGGAGGTTATAGAAAAGACCGTAGTGGAGACGGAAATTCGGCCTACGGCAATTGCCGGAGAAGGTGGGGGGCTTGGGGGCAACGGTACTGTAAGTGGCGGCAATATCAGTGCTTCGATGGAACTACATTTATCGCGCTACTTTCAAGCTCATGGTAATAACCTACCGCCTGACGGTCTGTATGATCGGGTCCTACGCGAGGTCGAACGGCCCTTAATTCAACTCTGTCTTGCGGCCACCCGTGGTAATCAAATTAAGGCAGCGCAACTATTAGGCTTGAACCGAAATACACTAAGAAAAAAAATCAAGGAATTAGATATTCAGGTGGTGCGTGGCTTAAACTGATGCATAATTGCC
>CAXGCE010000499.1:0-2289 GCA_964007795.1 uncultured Alphaproteobacteria bacterium
CCGCCATGACAGTGCGGCCAAATCGAACCACGGCTGCATCCGTCGCGGTCAGTTCCTCTCGGGTGCGGTCAAATACCAAACCCTGACTTTCCTGTATCATCAAGTCCTGCTCTGCCAACCCCTTGATCCCAGTGTAGGTTCCATTGCGTTGATCCTCGCGGTCGATCAAATAGTCGTTCGCTCGGTTGCGGATGGGCAAATAGTCGGCGCCAGTATTGGCGATGATGCCGTGGCCTTGTTCTAACTTGGCACGCTCTTCACCATCGATGGGCCTGTCCGGGTTCCATCCGTAACAATACATCCAACAACTTTCATCGGTGATCGGCACCAGCGTGAAACCAAAATAAGTTTCGCCTGGAAAGGTCGATGGTCCTGTGCCATGGGCCGGCAAGGTGTATTGGGTGATGCGCCAGTAATTTTGGCCTTCGTCACCTGCCCGTACGCCTCCCACAACGAACCCTAGATCATGGGGCAGGACAGTAAATTTGGGTATAGGATCATTGCGGATCCAGCGTAAACGCCGTGCGTCAGCCGGAGCATCTATATTCTCATTCGAGGCAACGCTAGGTGCGGGCATATGCAGAAACGAGAAGTGCGTGGTATCAAGGTCCCCTTCCATTACCTGGGCCCAATTGCAATCAACATATTGCTTGGTCACGTAACGGTGTTTGTCCTCCATGACGCAGAATTCCAGGTGCGGCAACTCGGGCAAAACATCTGCTCCGGGACCCATGTAAGCCCAAACGATTTCCCCCCATTCACGCGTCGGATAGGATTTCACATGTATCGTATCGTGATGACGTGCGCTGGGGGGAATATTAGGCAAATCTACCGCCCTGCCATCCACATCGAATTTCCAGCCATGATAGACGCAACGTAGGCCGCATTCCTCGTTTCGTCCGAAAAACAAATTCGCGCCGCGATGGGGGCAGTGGGCATCCAAAAGGCCCAGACGTCCCTTAGTGTCACGGAAGGCCACCAGATCTTCGCCCATGACCTTCAGCCGTAAAGGTGCACAATCCGGCTCAGGCAGCTCCTCCGCTAAGGCCACGGGTTGCCAGAAGCGCCGAAAATACTGACCCATGGCGGATTTTGCACCTGTTTGGGTGAGAAGATCGTTTTCCTGCTGGGTAAGCATTGTACAAGGGTCCTTTTACATTGCGGCTCGACATTTTCTGCCGATCAACGCAAGACTGTCAATGTAAGCCATAAAGGGAAAAGATATGTCCATTCCGACCATTGATGGGCCTCGCCAGCCGGCGGCCAGCGGAGCGACGAAGCAGCTTGTCATTTTCGTGCACGGTTATGGCGCTGACGGCAAGGATCTGATCGGTCTAGCGCCCTATTTCGCGCAAAAACTGCCCAACGCGGCCTTTGTCGCGCCAAACGGGCCACAGCGTTGTGATATGTCGCCGATGGGTTATCAATGGTTTGCCATCAGTCAGTCCGACGTTAGCAGTCGTCTCAAGGGTGTTCTAGACGCTGCGCCAATCTTAAACCAATTCATCGACCAGGAGCTCGAAAGCCACGGCCTGACAGAAGAGAAACTACTACTGGTGGGTTTCAGCCAGGGCACCATGATGAGCTTGCATGTCGGCCTGCGTCGCGACCGTCAGGTCGCGGGTATTTTGGGCTATTCGGGCCTGCTGGCAGGCCCCGAGTTACTGACCGACGAAGTCAAGTCCGAGCCGCCCGTCCTGATGATCCATGGTGACAAGGACGAAATGTTGCCTGTCCAGCACCTTCATGACGCGGTCCAGGCTCTGGGTGGCGCTGGCTTGAACGTGGAATGGCACGTCAGCCAGGGCGCCGGCCACACCATTGCCCAGGATGGCTTGGAACTTGGCATGCAGTTCGTACAGCGGATATTTTGAGACTCAATTATCACCTTAGGCAGGTCAACCCTCTGGCCATTGAATAAAATATCGCGCTAATACAATCGGATAATGCCACCACCACCCAGCCCGTAATTCCGGAACAATCTATTGCTATTAACCCAGATGTTTAGTGACGATCGAGCTTAAATTCTAAATTTAACGCGCCAAATGTGCCCTTGGCGGACCAGCGACAGCAATTTGACCGGCAATTGTCAGGAAAACCCACACCTGAACTGTAAAAATGGTAGCGCACTTCCTAATCACTTGCCCTTCATATCTGCATAGTCCTGCATGGCCTCGTCCATCCGACCGGAAGCGGCAATCAAAGCGTTTCCAAGTTTACCCATCTCCAACGCGTCGAGAAGGGGCATGTTGCGGGCGGCGCGATGGGCTTCCTTGGTCATACGCACGG
>CAXGCE010000500.1:0-2280 GCA_964007795.1 uncultured Alphaproteobacteria bacterium
ATTCGCGACGACGACAGCCAACGTGAAAAGATGTTTCAAGTCATGAACTCGTTGACCAACGCTGACGTGGTTGACGACACCAAGGGCATGTTGGCGTTCATCGATAGCTACCAGGCGGTGGTGTCCGGTCCCATTGGCTGTGTTGGTTATTGCATGAGTGGGCAATTCGTTATGTCCGTAGGCAGCGCCTATCCCGACCGTTTTGCTGCCATCGCGGCCTATCACGGCGTCAAAATAATCACGGACCAGCCCGATTCGCCCCATTTATTTGTAAGCAAAATTAGGGGGGAGGTCTACCTGGGTTTTGCCTCGGACGATCCCCATGTGCCCCAAGCGGAACTGGACGCCATGCCAGGCGTTATGCAGGCCGCTGGCATCGGTCATAGCATCGAAATTTATCCGGAAACTGAACACGGTTTTGTCTTTCCCCAGCGAGCGGTATACAAAAAGCACGCAGCTGAGCGGCATTGGGAAACCATGCTTGCGTTGTTTGCTCGTCGTTTGCATTCCTAGAGGAACGGGATCCGTTGGCAGCATAAGCACACTGGGATTTTCCTCAGCACCGATCTGCGCACGCACTTCTAGGAACGGCAGAAGCGAACGCTGCCTCATTTGGTCTGGAGTTGTTGGCAGGCCACCTCTAATGCTGTTTTATCGGATTGTTTCGGATCCGAGACGATTATGGTGATGAACAAGAAGGTCGCTGCTGGGGCTGCTGTGGCGGCATTGAACAGAACAAAGGCGTATTTACTGCTGTCCGCGTCTTCCGCCAGCAGTTGCGACCCGGGCCGCTTTCGACCCTTTTGCTTAGGAATTCAAACAGCGAGGGGATTACTTCGCCGGCGGCTTCTGATTTGAGATTTGCGAGCCCGTTCTTCGATACTTTCTGCTAGGCGGCGGTGCCACCGACAGTCAGGCCCTCAATCAACAGTGTTGGCTGTCCGACACCAACGGGTACGCCTTGACCTGCCTTGCCGCAGGTGCCAACGCCAGGATCCAAGGCCAGGTCGTTGCCTATAGCTGTCACTTTTGTCAGGACGTCTGGGCCATTGCCGATCAGGGTAGCACCTTTCAGGGGCGAGCTGATCTTCCCGTTCTGAATTTGATAGGCCTCTGTGCAGCTGAAGACGAACTTGCCGGACGTGATATCCACCTGTCCGCCGCCGAAATTGACCGCATAGATGCCGTTGGAAACGCCGACGAGTATCTCTTCCGGGTCTCGGTTGCCAGCGCGCATGAAGGTATTGGTCATGCGTGGTATGGGCATATGGGCAAAGGACTGGCGCCGGCCGTTGCCTGTAACGGCAACGCCCATCAGTCGAGCGTTCAGCCGATCTTGCATGTATCCTTTCAGGATGCCATTCTCGATCAACGTGGTGCATTCGGTGGCAGTGCCTTCGTCATCTACTGACAGCGAGCCGCGGCGGCCGCTGATGCTGCCATCGTCCAACACGGTAACATCGGGGCTGGCGACGCGTTCACCTAGCAAGCCCGAAAATGCGGATGTCTGTTTGCGGTTGAAATCTCCCTCCAGGCCGTGGCCGATGGCTTCGTGCAGCAGAATGCCCGGCCAGCCGGGACCTAAGACTACCTGCATTTCACCCGCCGGAGCGGGGACCGAGGATAAGTTGACATTCGCTTGGCGCATGGCCTCGTCAACTTGGGCCTGCCAGTTAGCTGTTTCCAGATAGGTTCCAAAACCGATTCGATCGCCAACGCCATGGCTGCCGGTTTCCTGGCGATCGCCTTCCCCCAGCACCACCGAAACATTCAGGCGGACTAAGGGCCGGACATCGCGAATGCGTTGGCCGTCGGCGCGCATGATCTCTACAGCCTGCCATTCACCGGACAACGATACGCTGACTTGGCGAACTCGTTCATCATTGGCCCGGGCGTACGCGTCCATTTCACCGAGAAACTTAACTTTGTCGGCGAAAGAGATCTCGCCCAGGGGGTTATCGTCGGGATAGAGGCTTTGGTTCGTTGCCAGGGGCGCCTGGCTCATGGCGCCATCGTGGCCAGCGCGTACGGCTTGCACGGCGGCGCCCGCCCGAGCAATGGCTGCCTCGTTCAATTCTGACGCATGTGCATATCCCGTCTGCTCTCCCGCTACAGCCCGCAGACCGAAACCTTGATTTGTATCGAAATTAGCGGATTTGATACGGCCGTCATCCATGACTAGGCTTTCGCTCTGGCAATATTCCAGGAACAATTCACCGTCGTCGCAACCACGCAGGGCGTCGCCCACGATAGTCTGCACGTGACCCTGATCCAATCCTG
>CAXGCE010000501.1:0-2269 GCA_964007795.1 uncultured Alphaproteobacteria bacterium
GGCACGGCCGACGCTAGACCATGGAGAAATTCATAATGGCCGGAGTAACTTTGAAAGTTCTCTCGAAGTACTGTGGTCCAACGGGCGGTAACGACAACACCGGAACGAAACTTGGCTGACGCCTCTGACAGATCGCCGCCATAGGCCCGTAAGGTCGCACCTACCCCGTGTTCCATCATCCACTTGAATGTCTCCGACGGACGCATGGCCCATTGGATTTCTAGGAGTTTGACCCACATTTCCTCTTGCGCGCCGCGCAGATGAGCAATCTCGACGCCCGTGCACGCGGCGCGGAAGCGCAATAATTCATCGACGGTTTCTGCGATTAACGGGCCAAAGCCCATGTAATTTCCCAAATAGACCAGACAATCCCCCGGAACGAGACGCTCCTGCAACCGGGCGTGCAGTTCGCGTAAGACCTCAGCCTGGCCTAAAATCGCTGGAACGGCCCATATTCTTTCTTTGGCGTTTATAGTGATCAGCATTGTCGTGCAGGTTCCAAAAACAGGATGCTATCATATAAAGCCGGAGTGGGAGATATACGGCCCACGAACTGGTACAATAGTATATAAATTCCCTCCAACAGCAGGAGGATGAAACATGCCAGATATACAGATCGGAGTGGTGGGCTGTGCTGGACGCATGGGGCTGAATTTGCTGCGGCTAATTGATGCCACAGACGGTTGCGTCATCTCCGGAGGTAGCGAACGGCCCGGACACGACACTGTGGGTCAAGACGCAGGTGAATTGGCCGGCCTGGGCATCTTGGGCACCATTGTTGATGACAACCCCCACGCTATGTTCGAACGATCCGACATCATACTGGATTTTACTGTGCCTGCCGCCACCGTGGCCCATTGCGCCCTGGCTACAGAAACCAATACGAAATTAGTAATTGGCACTACTGGCACCGCGCCGGAGGATGATGCCGCCATAGCCAAGGCAGCAGAAGCGGTCGCCATCATGCGCGAAGGCAATATGAGCCTAGGCGTCAATGTCCTTGCAGTCTTGACCGAACGCATGGCGCGTTACCTGGACGAGGATTTCGACATTGAAATTGTGGAGATGCACCATCGTTACAAGGTCGATGCACCGTCGGGCACAGCGCTACTACTGGGGCGCTCGGCAGCAGCAGGTCGCGGCATTGATCATGATGAGGTCCTGCAAGGAGGGCGCCATGGCATCACAGGTGAACGGCGCCGGGGCGACATCGGTTATGCTGCTATACGGGGTGGCAACGTGGCCGGCGAACACAGTGTCATTTTCGCGGCCAACGATGAACGGGTTGAATTGACCCACAAAGCCACAGATCGGACCATTTTTGCCCGCGGCGCCCTGACGGCGGCCCGCTGGCTGAGCGACAAGCAACCGGGCCTTTATGGCATGGCGGATGTCTTGGGGCTATAAGTTAGTGACTGCTCAATCGGCACAGGGCCGCGGTCAAGGCGTCAGAGAAGCATTATTCCACTTCAGGCATGAGGATGGTTTCGGGACGGGCGCCGCATTCGTGGGACGAGACCAGCACGTTGCCATGGCTGCCCAAATTCTCGGCTTCCTCCACCTACAGGCGGACGCAGGAACAATAGGCCTGGAACAACCGGTGCCGCCGTTTTCCGCTAAGGTAAATCCGGTGGTCAACGACACGGCACCGATGGCTAACACCAAAACAAGTATGCCCCGTGATTAAGGGCTGCGGTTCGACAGCAATTCGGAGCGAAACAAAATATACTGACCACCTTGTATCGGTTCACGCCCCACAGGAGTCAGTCTAACACATGAAAAAAGCCCATATCGAGACCTTCTTTGCTCGCCTTAAAGCCGCTGACCCCGAGCCAAAGGGCGAATTGAATTATTCCAACGTCTACACTTTGTTGGTGGCAGTAGTGCTGTCAGCCCAGGCCACGGATGTGGGTGTCAACAAATCAACAAAGGCCCTGTTTGAAAAGGTCGATAACCCAGCCGACATGATCAAACTGGGAGAAGCCAAATTAAAGCAGCATATCCGAACAATTGGGCTGTTCAATACCAAGACGAAGAATGTCATGGCCCTGAGCCGGCGATTGTTGGAAGCATTCGATGGAAAAGTGCCCGAGACGCGCGAAGAACTCGAAACCCTACCCGGTGTGGGGCGAAAAACTGCCAACGTTGTTTGTAATATCGCCTTCGGACAACCGACCATCGCCATAGACACTCATCTATTCCGACTGGGTAATCGCACTGGTATTGCACCAGGCAAGACAGTGCTAGAAGTAGAGAAAAAATTCGAAAA
>CAXGCE010000502.1:0-2267 GCA_964007795.1 uncultured Alphaproteobacteria bacterium
TGATGCGCCGCTGGTGATTACAACGTGGAAGGTTGAGGCTGCATTGCCAACACCTTCTTTGCTCACAGTACCGCCTGCTGCGGTTGGAGAAGTGGTCAAAAAAGGGGAGCGCCTAGCCTATTTTGACACCGACTTTGTTGAAACACCCGTCTATGATCGGTATCAACTGGCTGCCAACACCGTAATTTCGGGACCTGCCTTGATCGAGGAGCGGGAATCCACGGTGGTGATCGGCCCAGGTGATCGTGCACAGGTCGATCGCTACGGAAATCTTGTTGCTGAACGGGAGAATGCTCCATGACCCTAGACGCTGTTAGTGTCGGCATCATGTGGGATCGTTTGGTGGCGATCTCTGATGAAATCGTCACCACTCTAGTGCGAACCTCGTTTTCCACAATTGTCAGTGAAAGTTATGATTTAACTGTGGCGTTGTTGGACGCTGATGGCGAGTTGATGGCCCAAGGCACATACAGCGTACCAGTATTCATGGGCACAGCCCCGGCTACTTTGAACCATATGCTGAGAAAATTTCCGGCTGAAACCCTAAATCCCGGTGATGTGATCATTACGAACGACCCCTGGTTAGGAACGGGCCATACCTTCGATATCAATGTCATGCGTCCAGTATTCCGGGAAGGTCGGATCGTTGCCTATGTAATTTCTATAACTCACCTACCCGACGTCGGTGGTCTTGGTTTCGGCGCGGCAGCGCAGGAAATTTACCACGAAGGCATACGTTTGCCGATCTGCAAGCTGTTTGATGCTGGGTGCCAGACAGACTTTATCTTGGAACTAATTCGCACCAATGTTCGGGCTCCAGATCAGGTTATTGGTGACTTGATGGCTAATGTGACCGCGACGAAGGCAGGTGAGGATATGCTTTCGGCATTCTTAGCTGAGTACGGCCTGCAAGATTTCTCTGTCCTTTCCGAACAAATTCGTCACCGATCGGAGCAGGCCGCCCGTACTCGGATCCAACAGATGAATGACGGAATTTATGAAAATAGCATTCAGGTCGAAGGTGCCGACGGGCCGCTGACCTTGGCTTGTCGAGTCCAAATAATGGGGGATGCCCTATCAGTGGATTTCGATGGTACTGCACCCTCTGTCCGCCTCGGTATCAACGTGCCGTTTTGTTATACGCGGGCCATGGTTTTGTATTCAATAAAATGTTTGACGGTGCCGGAGTTGCCGAACAACGGGGGCAGCGTAGTACCAATAAAAGTCACCGCGCCTGATGGCTGTCTTCTGAATGCCCGGCCACCGTCTCCGACTGGCGCCCGGCACATGATTGGCCATTTCGTTTCGCCGCTACTGTTCGGCGCTCTGGCCGACGCGGTGCCTGGTCAGATCCAGGCTGACTGCGGAATGCTTGATCTGATGACCTTCCAGGGACGGCACCGGGATGGCCATGATGTCTCCACAATTTATTTTGCCTCTGGGGGCTTTGGTGCTCTTGATGGCCGCGATGGCGCGGAGACTACGCCGGGCCCCTCAAACATGGCAGTGGTACCTGTGGAAGTATGGGAAACCCTGACGTCTACGACTGTCGAACGCAAGCATCTAATAGCCGATTCAGGTGGTGCAGGAACCTATCGTGGCGGTCTAGGCCAGGAAGTGGTAATTCGCAATGATAGCGACCATTTGATGAACGTGTTCTGTATGGCCAACCGGACGGATTTTCCGCCGTTAGGTCTGATGGGTGGTAAAAATGGTGGCGCCCGTGAACATCGAATTAATGACGTAACTGTGGATCCAAAGGGACACCACGAACTAGCCCCCGGTGACAGGATCACTCTAATCCAAGCTGGCGGCGGCGGCTTTGGTCCGTCGTCAGGTCGGGCAAACATTGCCATTGAAGCTGATCTTGCAGATGGTTTTGTGACCCCTGAAGGCGTTGCTCAGGATTATTGAACCCGATCGATGCCTGTTCTCGCCGTCAGGATCTGGAGGGTATTTAAACCATGGCTTTTGTGCACGGCTAAGACCCCCACATCTGGACCTATGTTCCACTGCGGAAGACTAACATTGTGGAGGAACGCACTCAAAGCGACTTACTCCAATGCTGGTCGCCGCATATTCGTGAGGTCATTACTCCTGATCCGGGGTGAAGCCATAATGTTCGGCCATGTAGGCGCTGCTGAACTTGCCGCTGCGGTAATCGGCGGCCAGGGTCGCATTATCCCGTTCCGTGGGCGGGCCGTATCCACCTGCCCCCGGCGTCTCGATCACGATCGCATGGTCTGGGCTTAAGGGGACGTGGTTTG
>CAXGCE010000503.1:0-2245 GCA_964007795.1 uncultured Alphaproteobacteria bacterium
CAAATCGGAACTGGAGATTGAAAAGATTGCCAACGCCTGTGTCTGCGTCGGCGATGCTTTTGATGCAGCACCGAATCTATTTTCAGTGGGCCAGAGCGACGTTGAGGCATTCCGTAGATTCAAAATTGAATGTCTGCAACAGGGCGTTGATGATGTGTCCTATCTGGTGGGTGGAGCCGGGTCGGGTGGCTACGACGATATTATCTCGCCACCGTCGGGCAGGCCCATAGAAACTGGCGATGTACTAATACTGGATACAGGCTGCACGTATGATGGCTATTTCTGCGACTTCGATCGCAACTTCGCCTTTGGGACGGTGGATGATGAAGTCCGTCTGGCCTACAGAACGGTTTATCGCGCTACAGAGGCCGGCTTGGCAACTGCCAGGCCTGGCGCCACCTGTGCCGATCTGTTCTACGCCATGCATGGTGTGATGGAGGGGGAAAGCGAAGTCGGCCGAATGGGTCATGGATTGGGCATGCAACTGACCGAGGGGCCGTCGAACACCCCCTGGGATGAAACTAAATTGCGGCCCGGCATGGTAATGACGCTGGAGCCTGGCATGAGTTTCGGCGAGGGTAAGGTCATGGTGCATGAAGAGAACATTGTCATCCGCGATGGTGAGCCGGAGCTGTTGACTCGTCGGGCTGCACCGGACCTTCCAATTATGGGTTAGTCATGGCGATAAATTTCGAATTAGGGGAGGGTCGGGGGGATCGGGTCGCTCTAGGTTTAGTCATCCTACAGGCGGATGAGACACTGGAGCAGGAGTTCCGCCTTTTGATGTCATCGGATGTGTTCAGCCTCTACCACAGCCGTGTTCCTAGCGGCCTTGAGGTGACAGAAGAAACTCTGGCCCGCATGGCTGATGAGATACCGACAGCCGTGTCCTTGCTTCCTACCAAGGCAAAGCTAAATGTCATTGGCTATGCCTGTACCTCTGGAACAACCGTGATCGGCGAGGACAGGGTACGTGAATTGGTCCGATCAGTCCGCCCCGGTGTGGCCGTGACAAATCCCCTGACCGCGGCCAAAGCGGCTATTCGAGCGCTCCGAATAAGGCGCCTCGGCTTTCTAACACCCTATGTAGCGGAGGTGTCCAAGGCCATGCGGCAACGTTTGGAAGACGATGGCGTCGAGATTACCTCGTTCGGTTCCTTCGAACAGGGCGAAGAAGCCACTGTGGCGCGTATCTCACCGACCTCGATCCTGGAAGCCATTGTCGAAGTCGGTCAAGGGGGTGACTGCGATGGCGTGTTCGTGGCCTGCACTAATCTACAAACCGTAGATATCCTGGCGCATGCTGAGGAACGATTGGACAAACCAGTAATAGCCTCTACCCAGGCTCTGGCCTGGCATATGGCATGCCTGGCGAGGCAGCCAATTCACCTTACTGAGCGTGGGTGCCTGTTTGATGCTCGTATCCACCCAATTTAGTAGGAGCTGTTCTTGAGGGCTAAATCACCCGCTCCACAGGTACGGAACGCACATCCATCTCATAATCTAGTCCAGTTACCGGTGGGCGTGCGTAGTACCAAGTGAGTCCAGCTTCGGCTGCACCCCGGCCGACGATCTGGCTCGCAAAAAATGGGTACAGATCATGCACTGTATAAACTTGACTAGTTCCCACGTCGGCCCATCCGACACCCAGGGCGTCCATACGAGCCTCCATTGTATTGAGAACATAGACTGCCTTTTCTTCCATGGCCTCTGCGGTCGAGTCACCCAATCTAATAATGCGTTCCGCATAGTCACCGGGTGCCTCCTGGGCTTCGCCGGATCCGGCAATGACAAAACTTTTCACCTCTTCGCCGGACGCGGGTACCGTGTAGCTGAAAGCCTCGAACACCGGTTCTTGAGGGGGATTGATCTCGGGACAGACATTAGAGCGGGCGACCGGATTCTCGTCGTTCGTGAAAATGCCCCATCGTTCCAGGGTACCCACATATACCCGGTTGAAGGCGATAAAATCCGCATCGTCAAAGGGCGCGGGGGAACGCAGTTCGCAAGCGCAAAATGAAGTAAAGGGTCGGCCCTGGGCGCTCAAATATTCCTCAATGTCCTCGAAGCCAGGTTTGATTGGGCGCGGTTTGGCAAAACGTACACGTTCGATGGCATAACCCGGCAGGGCTGCTACTCCGCCGGAATATTGAAACGGCCCCCGTACATATTGATATCCACCGGGCTTAAAGTTTGCCGTTTCCATCATGCGCCATACTCCTTATTGCAATTTTATTGACGCTAC
>CAXGCE010000504.1:0-2236 GCA_964007795.1 uncultured Alphaproteobacteria bacterium
TTGCCATATTGACCTGTTAAACCCATCATCCGTTGGGCTCGCAAGCTCAGCCATAATGGGTTTTCTGCGTCTTTTGACACAAGATATGGTATAGGTTTGCGCCTTAATGCGCACATTCGGGTATCACGCTTTCATGGCCGGTCATTCCAAATTCAAGAATATCATGTACCGAAAGGGCGCGCAGGACGCCAAGCGTTCAAAGGTCTTCACAAAACTGATCCGTGAAATCACAGTAGCGGCCCGCTCCGGCCTGCCCGACCCAGGTATGAACCCGCGGCTGCGATCCGCAATTCAGGCCGCCCGGGCCGCCAATATGCCGAAGGATAACATTAGCAAGGCTGTCAAACGGGCCACCGAGGCTGGTGACGGAGACAATTTCGAGGAGATCAGATACGAAGGCTATGGTCCGGGCGGCGTCTGTCTAATTGTCGAGGCATTGACGGACAATCGGAACCGCACCGCCTCGGAAGTGCGGGCCGCGTTCAGCAAATTCGGCGGAAGCCTGGGAGAAACCGGCAGTGTCTCGTATCAATTCGACCGAGTCGGCACTATTGAATATCCAGCGGATGTAGCGGACACAGATTCGGTATTCGAAGCGGCAGCAGAGGCGGGCGCAGATGATGTAAATAGCCATGAGGGCGGTCATGACATAATTTGCGAGGCCTCTGATCTGCACGATGTGGCAAAGGCTTTGGAGGAACGCTTTGGAGAACCACTTTCGGCCCGGTTGACCTGGCAGCCGCAGAACCCTATTCCGTTAGACGAACACGGCGCCTCGACCTTATTCAAACTTTTGGAGGCGCTGGATGACAGCGACGACGTACAGCAGGTTTCAGCCAACTTCGAAGTTGACGACGAAGTCATGCAGAAACTAAACGGCTAGGACATTCGAAATGCGGTTGATTGGTATCGATCCCGGACTGCAACGCACTGGCTGGGGCGTGCTGGAAGTGAACGGCAGCCGACTAGGCCACGTTGCCCATGGTACAATTGTTTCAGACAGCAGCCTGCCCTTAGCAGAACGCCTTTGTCAGCTATATCTGGGACTGGATGAGGTTCTGGGGCGATGGCAACCCATCGAGGCAGCGGTGGAGGAATCCTTCGTCAACAAAAATCCCGCATCTACGTTGAAGCTGGGGCAGGCTCGGGGCGTGCTGTTATTGGCGCCGGCCATAGCGGACATTCCCGTATTCGAATACACACCCAACCTAATCAAGAAATCGATCGTCGGCACGGGGCATGCGCACAAAGAACAAGTGGCCATGATGGTCGGTACCTTACTGCCTGCAGCCGGCGCCGTGAAGGATGACGCGGCGGATGCACTGGCTGTCGCGATATGTCACGCCCACTTACGACGCAATCAGCAAATAATTTCGCAGATGGAACGAAAACAGTCTTTGGGGAGAGTGCGCACGTGATTGCAAAACTCTCCGGCCGTCTGGATGTCTGCGGCAGCGACAACTGTATTATCGACGTGGGCGGTGTCGGCTATCTGGTGTTTTGTTCCGCCCGGACCCTAGGCAATATTAGTGAATTGGGTGCCACCGTATCCCTTTTGATCGAAACCCATGTGCGAGAAGACCACATCCATCTGTATGGCTTCGCCGAGGCGGCAGAGCGGGATTGGTTTAGATTACTGCTCAACGTGCAGGGCGTGGGCGCTAAGGTGGCCCTGGCAATTCTTTCCACCCTGGCACCCGGTGAATTGACCCAAGCCGTCTTGGACCAGGACAAGGTTATGGTAACCCGCGCCCCTGGCGTCGGACCCAAGGTCGGGGGCCGCATCGTATCGGAATTGAAAGACAAAATCGGCGATCTAGCCCTCGGACCAAGTACCACGAGCCCGGAAGCCGCGACCGCTGCACAGGGACCCGCCGTCGACGCCGTGTCCGCCCTGGTAAACCTGGGTTATCGCCCATCGGAAGCCCACAGAGCGGTACAAACCGCCATTAACAGCTTGGGCGAGGCGGCTGAGCTACAGACCTTGATACGTGACGGTCTTAGGTATTTGGCGCCATGACAGATCCTATAAACGACGAACGCATGGTCGCAAGCCAGGCATCTAGCGAAGATGCCGGTGCCACAGGATTGCGCCCCGAAGGACTAGCCGAATTCGTCGGACAAAGCGGGGAAAAGGAGAATCTGCGCATCTATATTGAGGCCGCACGCCAGCGCGGCGAGGCCCTGGATCACGTGCTATTTCATGGCCCTCCTGGTTTAGGGAAAACCACATTGG
>CAXGCE010000505.1:0-2222 GCA_964007795.1 uncultured Alphaproteobacteria bacterium
TGTTGATCATATCACTTTGTAAGTGGGGAGCACCTTTGGGCCGGCCCGTAGAGCCCGAAGAATATAGCCAAAAAGCCACGTCGTCAGCGGAGGTATCAGCAGCAACTAATTCGGTACTTGCCTCATTCAACACTGAATTCATGCTCCGGTGAGGACCGACATCGCCATCACCGGTGACAATTACGTGATCTAAGTGCGGGAGTTGGCCAAGTATTGGTGTCACAACGGGCAACAAAGCCGCACTCACCACCAGGACCCCGGCGCGGGAGTCGCGCAACATATAGTCGTAATCGTCTGTGGATAGGAGCGTATTCACTGGCACCGGCACCATTCCCGCCTTGATGGCACCAAAAAAGGCGATGGGAAAATCTATGCTGTCCAATTGCAGCAGCATGACCCGCCCTTCAACTCGTATTCCAAGTCCTCGTAAGGCATTGCCGAAGCGATTTACATTAGCTTGCAATTCGCCATAGGTATGGAAACCCCCATCGTCAATAAAGGCAACCTTGTCGCCCAAACCGTCTTCAACGCGCCGATCCACGAAATCGACCGCGACGTTGTAGTCGCGCGGGACCGTTACCACAGGCGGGTCCTGACTCAAATCATATGTGCTGTAGTTGCTCATGATACCTCCGAGCATCTGTGTCCACTACTTCGCCAATAGGCCGACCCATTCCTTGGCCCAAACAACAGCCACTTCCTCAGGCAATTCGTTGCTCGAGGCGTTGTGCCGCATCACATCCCCCATCCGCTGGGCTCCCAGTTCTTGGAACAAATTATCAAAACGAGTGCCGCCCTGGTTATAGGTATCCGCGTAGGTGCTGTCACCAAGGCCGATCACGCCATAGCGCAGATTAGACAAGTTTGGTTTTTCCTCCTGCAGGGCCTCGTACAAGTCCATGGCATTGTCCGGCACATCCCCCTGGCCATATGTTGACGTGCAAATCAAAACGATATTTTTAGTGAACAAATCATCCGGTTTGAGGTCGTCCATATCCAGAGTTTCAACCTCAAACCCCGCCTCTTCTAAAACAGGCGCCACGTCCTCCGCAACAATCTCCGCCGTCCCGGTAATAGTCCCGACCAATATGGCAATGGACGCCGCCATGTCTGTCCCCAAATAGGATGCTAAAAACCAGAAATGATATATACTGCATTTTTTTATCGATAAACAATAAAAAAGCATTATAATGCATGTATAGCAAGTGCTTAGATTAGGTCTTAAATAGCAATGGCGCGGATTGATAGAGCTCAAAATGTGACCGGTGATCACGACCAATATCTGGCGCTATTGGGTGAACGTGTACGCGCCGCCCGATCCCAACGAGGTATGACGCGCAGGATACTGTCGGCAGAATCTACCGTTTCCGAACGCTATCTTGCTCAACTGGAAACAGGACACGGCAATGTCTCAATTATCCTGTTGCGACAAATTGCTACTGCTATGAACCTACCATTGATGGACCTGGTCCAAGAAGGGCCTGATCGACCAGTGGAGTTGTCCTTAATTCTCGAACAACTCACCAATCTGGACCAGGAAGAATTAATTGATCTACATCAGTTCTTGCGCCAACGTTACGCCCCCATCAAGGAACAAAGCGGCCGTATCGCCTTGATTGGCCTTCGTGGTGCCGGCAAGAGTACCCTAGGCCGCGCTTTAGCTAAACGCCTTGATCGACCGTTTGTGCAGTTGAACCAGTTCGTCGAAGAAGCCGCCGGAATGAGCCAGGGCGAAATTTTTGACCTCCTTGGCCAAGCCGCCTTTCGCCGGCTGGAACGCCAATGCCTGGACCAAATGATCGAGTCCCACGACCTAGCCGTTATCGAAACCGGCGGGGGCATTGTCGCGGAGGCCGGCACATACGAACGCCTACTGTCCACCTGCCACACCATCTGGCTGCAAGCAGCACCCGAGGAACACATGGATCGCGTCGCAGCACAAGGTGACCAGCGTCCCATGGCAGGAAACCGGCAAGCTATGGATGATTTGCGCCAAATATTAGCCGGGCGGGAAAGCCTCTATCGAAAAGCAAGTGCCACACTGTGCACATCAGGCCGCACCATCAGCAACTGCCTGGATGAACTGGTGGAAATTTGTCCTAAGTGTTGACCGGCCGCACCTCGACGAAATTGGTGTTGTAGGTGGTCGCCCCACACGGCGCGGAGATGTCCGCCGTCACAGCATTGGCACAGCCCTCAGTATCCACTCCGTCTTCATTGGG
>CAXGCE010000506.1:0-2222 GCA_964007795.1 uncultured Alphaproteobacteria bacterium
CTACGGCGCCAAGATAAAGCAGAGCAGTGACGGTGTCTGCCGGGTTAACGGCTTGGGTGTCGGCGGCTTGATGCCACCTGGAAACGTTATAGATCTGGGAAATTCTGGCACTGCAGCACGATTGTTGGTTGGCTTGGCTGCCTCCCACGGTTTGACTTCGGTGTTCACGGGCGACGCGTCTCTGCGCCAACGGCCCATGCAGCGGGTCATGACGCCTTTGGCAAATATGGGTGCCAAATTCGTTGCCGCGCCCGGCGGCCGATTGCCGCTGACAGTCAAGGGTCGTGACACCCTCATGCCTATCGCTTATACACCGCCAGTAGCCTCAGCGCAGATTAAATCCGCCATATTGCTAGCCGGTCTGAACACACCGGGGCAAACCACGATAATCGAACACCACCGCACCCGTGATCATACAGAGAATTTGTTACGGCACTTTGGCGCGGAAGTGACAGTCCAAACAGACGACAATGGGGTACGTTACATCACATTAACCGGGCGGCCGGAATTACTACCGCAAACCGTGCGTATTCCCGGCGATCCGTCGTCGGCTGCCTTTCCCATCGCAGCAGCCTTGTTGGTACCGGGTTCAGAAGTAACCATCAGGAATGTGGGCCTGAACCCACTACGGGCGGGCCTGTTCGATACCCTGCGAGACATGGGAGCGGTGATTGAGGAAAGCGGTAGCCGGTACGATCAGGGCGAACTCGTCGCCGATTTGACGGTGCGCGCTGGCCCCTTGCGGGGTATCGAGGTGCCACCGGAACGAGCACCGGCAATGATCGATGAATATCCCATCCTCTCCGCTCTTGCCGCCTTTGCCCATGGCAAGACAGTGATGCGAGGGATCGGTGAACTGCGAGTCAAGGAAAGTGACAGAATATCCGCCATGGTGAACGGACTGAATGCCTTGGGCACCAAGGTAGAAGAGCTGGAGGACGGTATGATTGTGCATGGGCACAGCGGCCCGGCGCCGGCACGCCAGAATGCCTGTATCAAGACCGAGATGGATCACCGCATCGCCATGTCGTTTTTGGTGTACGGCCTAGGAGCGCAAGGTTCGGTCAAGGTTCAGGATTGCGAGATGATCGACACATCCTTTCCCAGCTTCTCGGGTTTGATGAATGGCTTGGGTGGGAAAATCGAGGCATTCTTATGAGCAAATTCGTTGTTGCCGTCGATGGACCAGTGGCATCGGGGAAGGGAACCTTGGGTCGACGACTAGCGGTATATTTTGGTTTTGCCTATCTCGATACCGGCGCACTATACCGCGCCGTGGGGATGCGCATGTTGCGGGCTGGCAACGGCTTGGATGACGTAAAGGCCATGGTGGCACAAGCTCGAGCAATCAGCCTCTCAGACCTGGAAGAACCTAATCTAAGGGCCGAAGCGACAGGAGAAGCGGCAAGCCTCGTCGCCCCACAAGCGGAATTACGCGCCGCCTTGCTAGACTATCAACGAAACTTCGCAACTCATCCGCCCGGACCAGTTCAAGGCGCAGTGCTGGATGGACGGGACATCGGCACCGTCGTCTGCCCAGACGCAGAAGTGAAATTGTTTGTCACTGCAAGCCCGGAGGCGCGGGCAGTGCGGCGGCATGCTGAATTGGTGGCCCGCAAAGAAGACATCAGTCTGGAAGTGGTGAGGGCCGATCTGTTGAAACGGGACGCGCGCGACAGTGAACGTGCCGCCTCCCCTCTGATGCCTGCCGACGATGCGCACTTGCTCGATACAACAAAAATGGATATAGAGGCCGCGTTTCAGGCGGCCGAGAGGATCGTCACCGCTTGTAGGACATTATAGTATCCATTTTTTGACATGTAGACTACA
This sequence comes from uncultured Alphaproteobacteria bacterium, assembly GCA_964007795.1. Lineage (GTDB taxonomy): Bacteria > Pseudomonadota > Alphaproteobacteria. Next base: position 1,831 of record CAXGCE010000506.1, read on the forward strand.
TAGCAAAAGACCGCTGGAGACAACCGGTTGGCCGACAACGATATTGAAAGAGACAGTTGATGACAGACCTCGACAGTGGCGCCAGCCGGAGCATGGATTTCGGTGCGGAAGACGATTTTGAAGCCCTTCTGGCGGAGAGCTTTATTTCCCAGGAACAATTGGAAGGCCGCGTCGTGCATGGCACCGTGGTGGCGATCGAGAACGATAATGTCGTAATCGACGTCGGGCTAAAGACCGAAGGTCGGATTTCGATCCGCGAATTCGGCAAGGCGTAACGCTTTCCATGTGCGCCTGCCGCCAGGAGCAATGATCCCATAGACGCGGCTTGGCCGAAACAAAGCGTCGAAACGTCAGGGCGGATGTACTGCATGGTGTCATAAATTGCGAGACCC
>CAXGCE010000507.1:0-2218 GCA_964007795.1 uncultured Alphaproteobacteria bacterium
AACGGGGTTTGTGTTTGGATTTGACCAGGGAAGCCGGGCGCGAGGTTTTGCATTTCCTGGTCAAGGATTCGGATGTCCTGGTGACCAACTATATGCCTGAAGTGAGGGAAAAGTTGGGCCTGCGCTACGAGGATCTAGCGGCAGTAAACCCGCGGTTGATCTATGGCTCTATGTCTGCTTATGGCGAGGCGGGACCCGAGGCCGGACAGACCGGGTTCGACACCACGGCCTATTGGGCCCGTAGCGGCCTTATGGACCTAGTCCGGCCGGACCCGGACGGCAATCCCGCCCGTTCCATGCCTGGGCAGGGGGATCATCCCACCGGCCTCGCATTGTTGTCGGCCATCCTGCTGGCCTTGTTAAGACGGGAACGCACCGGTAAGGGTAGCATGGTGCACTCGTCCCTGCTGGCCAACGGCTATTGGGCCAACGCTTATATGGCCCAGGCCGCCTTGTGCGGTGCAGCGGTGCCTTTGCGCCCCCGCCGAGAATTGGCTGTGAATGCGCTGTCTAACTACTACAAAAGCAAAGATGGGCGGTGGTTGATGCTGACTGCTGCCAACGAAGGCAAGGAATGGACACGTTTGCCCGCCGCCCTAGGCCGCCACGATCTGATGGAAGACCCCCGTTTCGCTACTTTGGAGACGCGGCAGGGGAATGCGGAGGCCTTAACAGCAATTCTCGACGAGGTTATCGGCGGCCAGGATGTAGATTACTGGCGCAACGCCTTTAGGGAACACCGGGTCACTGCCGGCTTTGTTTCCAAGACCGAGGATATCTACGGCGACGAGCAGGCGATCCGGTCCGGCGCCGTGGTGCCTGGCGCGGTTGCCGGCTTGGGCGCGAACTATATCATTGATAGTCCTCTGTGGGTGGAGGGTTCGCCTAAACAGGCGCCCCTACCTGCGCCAGAACATGGCGAACATACCTTGGAGGTTTTGGTCGAGGCAGGATATGACGAGGCCGGTATCGCCAATTTGCGCGCCCATGGCGCCTTTGGTTCTGACTTTTAGAGAGGAGACTTAGAAATGGTACGGTTAGCGGACTTGGAAGAGCCGGAACGCTCGCACCTGGGCACCATTCCCTGTCCGGATTTTGAAACCCAGCCCTGGGTAACCGGCCCGGCCATGAATAAGCGCCGCGTTGCTTTGATTTCTACGGCGGCTCTGCAACATCGCGATGACAATCCGTTGTTGATTGGTGCGAGTGATTACCGGGTAATTGCGGATGACACGCCGGATGGCGATCTCGTTATGGGCCATATATCGACGAATTTCGACCGGTCGGGATTCGAACAAGACCTGAATGTTGTGTTGCCGCGGGCGCGATTGCACGAACTGGCGGACGCGGGCGAAATTGGTTCCGTGGCGAAATTCCATTATGCTGTCATGGGCTCCACGGATCCGGTGGAAATGGAGGGCGCGGCCCGAGAAATAGCGGGGCATCTGAAGGCTGACGGCGTCGATACGGTTTTTCTGCTGCCCGTTTGACCCTTGTGCACGCGCGCCGTGGGCGGACTGGCACATTACCTGGAAGAAGAAGAGCTGGCGACGACACAAATCAGCCTAATTCGCCCGCAAACAGAAAAGACAAAACCGCCGCGCGCCCTATGGGTGCCTTTCGAATTAGGCCGGCCGATGGGGGCGCCAAATGACCCTGAATTTCAAAAAAAGGTGCTTCGCGCCGCTTTGGAATTGTTAGACAGAGACGACGGTCCTGTATTGATCGAAGATTTCTCCGGCGAGGCGCCCGCGGATATGGCAGCTTCAGAAGGTGAAGGTTGGTTCTGCCCGATCACCCTGCCGCCCTTGCCGGCTGATATATTGGCCGGCGGTGGCTTCAAGGCCGCCATGGACGCCGAAATTTCGGGCCTGAACACTTGGTACGGCATGGCCTTGCACCAACGTGGTCGCACCACGGTCGGCCTTAGCGGCATGTCGATCACTGAAATTGCGGATTTTATCTGCACTTTTCTGGATGGCGACGTACCCGAAAATCCGAACTGCGTCTACAGCGTGGGTCAAAACCTTAAATTCGCCGTGGAGGATTTGAAGGCCTTTTACCGAGAGGCCGCCAGCGCCCAGCCCGGAAATAGCACGGGCAAACAAATGAATGATTGGTTCTATGGCCAGACGGCGGGTGGCAAGGCGTTGTATGCCCTGGCGCCCATTATTAGAGGTTTGGCTGAGCAACGTGATGATAGATTTATGAAGATCTT
>CAXGCE010000508.1:0-2203 GCA_964007795.1 uncultured Alphaproteobacteria bacterium
CCCTTTCGGTCATGAAAGCTTGGATATAATCGTTGTCTGGTGTTTTGTTCATTGTTTTGGCCTATTTTGCGGTATAGCCGCCATCGACGCAGGTTATCTGGCCGGTGATAAAGGAAGCAGCATCGGACAAAAATTATAACGAAGGAAAGATACATTGGGAAAATTATGGTTTCTAATCAAACTGGCTCAGGTGATCCCGTTGCGTCCATCCCTTATACTTTTTCCGGAACAATCCCCGCTGTTGCAGTTCGGGCACGACAAGATCGACAAACTCCTCAATAGCACCAGGGGAATAGATAGGAGACAGCATGAAACCATCACCGCCAACGGTATCCATAAACGCTTCAATCTGATCCGCGATCATACTAGGCGTGCCAACAAATTGCGGCAAACCGACGCTTTGGCCATGTCGGGAAGCAACCTCAGCCACGGTCATGGGTTCGCCCGATTGCTTGCGATAGCGGGTTTTCATTCGTTGCAGTTCTGGTTCGTCCCGAGCTGCTAATTCTTCGTTTGGGTCCAGTTTTGACAAATCAAAATCCAGATGCGCCGACAGGATAGCCATGCCGCCGTCAAGGGGCACCAGGGAATTATGGATTTCTTGTTTCTCTACTGCTTCTGCCTCGCTTTCCCCGATAATGGGCTGCATGCCGAACAAAATTTTACAGTCAGATGTTTTGCGTTCGAAGACGTCCATACGGCCCTTGACCGTTTGGAAGTAGTTTGCTGCGTCTTCCGCCCGGGGTTGAATGGCGAAAATGGCATCGGAGTATTTCGCGGCGAAATCAATGCCCTTGGGCGACGTGCCGGCCTGGATGATCGCAGGCCCTACCTGGGGTGAACGAATAACGTTCAAGGGACCGCGGGACGCAAAATGTCGGCCCTTATGTTCGATGCGGCGGACTTTTGATGCGTCGGCAAATAAGGCACCCTCCTGATCCATCGGAACAGCATCTGCATCCCAACTGCGCCAGAGTTTCTGGCAGACTGCCATGAATTCGTGAGCCCGTTCATATCGGGAAGCGCTGTCCTGGCGTTCCTCTCCATAATTGGCTGCTTGGTTGTGATTTAGAGACGTCACCACATTCCATGCGGCCCGGCCCTTGGTCAAATGATCCAAGGTTGCCCAAAGCCGCGCGGCATAAAATGGGTGGTGATGGCTGACCGATAAAGTGGCGCCCAGGCCGATGCGCTTGGTTACTGCTCCCATCCAGGACAAAAGGGGCACGGGATCATGCTCCGGCGCTTGAGTGGCGTAACGCAGGCTGGGTTCCAAACTACCCTGATAGGTATCTGAGATGTAGTTGAGGTCCGCAAAGAACACCATGTCGAATTTACCCCGTTCGCACACCTTGGCGATGTGCTGATACAATTCGGGCTGGGTCCAGTCATAGCCCCGCCCCACCGTTTCGGGGTGCCGCCACATTGCCAAGCTGTGGTATGTAGGGCCATGCGTGAGAAACTGTGCGAGGTGGATAAATTTTTTTTTCATTGCCGGTTCATATGAATTGACGCTGTTTCCTCCTTTGCTAATGCTGGGCTATTGCCGCCGGCTTGTCCATGGGCTATAGCGGCGTATCGATTTTCGGCGACAGGGGAAGATAATGTGAGCGCAAAGGCGACCATATTTCAACCGGCCAAGGGCGTGATGCAATCGGGTCGCGGCAAGGTCAAGAACTGGCGTCTCGAATTTGATCTATCGGCGGCGCGCGGCATCGAGCCCCTGATGGGCTGGACATCAGCCACGGATATGCGCCAGGAAGTTGCAATGAACTTTGCCTCCTGTGAATCGGCGATCGCATACTGCGAGCGGAATGGCATTGAATACCAGGTCCGAGAGCCGAAAAAGCGCAAGGTTTGGGTTCGGGGTTACGCTGATAATTTTTCGGCCAACAGCGTGCGCGGTCCTGGCACGGACCCGATTTAATCAATTTTTGGGCGCCCGTAGCTCAGCTGGATAGAGCGACGGACTTCTAATCCGTAGGTCGCAGGTTCGAGTCCTGCCGGGCGCGCCAAATTTTCCCGCTAACCTCTCGCCACCGTGTCGAGCAGTTCGGCGGTTATCGGATAACCTGCATCTTCCATGATGGTCAGCATCGGTTTGCCGCTGCTGTGGTCCACCTGAGGGATGATCGGGCGCACCGGGATGGCTTCCGCCTGCGCCCTGGCCTCTTCGTAGCTCGCGAAAAGGGCGAGGCGTTCA
>CAXGCE010000509.1:0-2203 GCA_964007795.1 uncultured Alphaproteobacteria bacterium
CTTTTTTATTCTAGACGATGACCTCTGGCCAAAATCTGCCGAAATGCCGCCCGAACTTCAGGTCGTCGTTGACCGGATTGCCGAGAATTGCGAACCGGCTTTATGTAGTGTTTTGTTCATGGCGGGAGCTGGTGGTTCCCTAAGGGCTGGAGTAACGGAAAATCCCGTGCGGCTTACTCGTTCGGTTCGCGAGCGCATAACCAAAGTCAGCTGTGGTGGCGCGCCCGTTTATATCTGGCCAGGCGGCGGCATTACGTTGATGGTCGATGTGACCCGCATGCCCAAGGGCTCTTTCGGCTATGTACCAACGCCCGCCTTGGTCGCGCCTATAGAGTTTACCGTACCCTTGACCGACTACCGGGCCATGGGGGGGCATATGGATGCGTTACGCGACCTGGACGATATCCTATCCGATGCCAAGGCGAGGAGCCTTCCCTGGCAAGGCGAAAATCCCTGGCCATTGACACCTGGGCAAACTCCGTGACGGGACCTGAATCCTGGCAGGATGATTGTGGTCGGCAGCATCTGCGTCATGGTCCTATTCATCTGATTATGGAATATTTTGGCCCTGTGGACCAAATTTTGCAGGCGTCTCAGCAGGCGTCATCCTATTTTGAAAATATTTTGAATGAATTGGTTGGCGAATTAGAAATTTTGAGGCGACCTATCAATGGGGCCTACCCATTGCTGCGGGGTCCGGTTGCGCAAGCCATGACGCGGGCGGTCTGGCCGTTGCGCGATGATTATGTAACGCCCATGGCTGCGGTTGCTGGTGCCGTCGCGGACGGAGTGCTGGCTGCGGCGGTTGACGGCAGAACCTTGGTGAAAGCGTATGCCAATAATGGCGGCGACATTGCTCTGCATCTATCCCCTCAAAGTCACCTTGATGCCGGCGTGATTGCAGACATCTCGTGCGGCGGGTTGGCGGGGCAGGTGCGCTTGGATCATTTGATGCCGGTTCGTGGTGTCGCTACATCCGGGTGGCGAGGCCGCAGTTGTTCCCGTGGCATTGCTGACGCCGTGACAGTGTTATCCCCAACAGCAGCCCAAGCTGACGCCGCCGCAACGATAATTGCCAATTGGGTGGATGTTGACCATCCTGCCATCGAACGGATTGCAGCAAATGAATTGGACCCCGACACCGATCTGGGGAGCATTCCGGTTACCGTTGCCGTCGCCCCCATGCCCGTTGGAGCTCGGCGTTCCGCAGTTCTGTCGGGTGTTAACATGGCGAGGGGCCTGCTTGATAAAGGAGCTATCATTGGCGCAATGATTGTCTTGGGAGATCAGGCGGCCACTGTAGGGGCCGTAAACACTGAGGACTTGTTGAGTGGAGAACGGCACATATGAGTAAAGTAATCGGTTGTGACGTTGGCGGAACTTTCACCGATCTTATTATGCTGGATGAGGCGGCCGGAGAAGTTAGCATTTCCAAAGTTCCATCGACGCCGAACAACCAAGCTGTCGGTGTCATGGAGGCGCTAACAGTTGCTGGTGCGGACTGTCGTGAATTGTCGTTGTTAATCCATGGCACGACAACAACAACCAACGCCTTATTGGAAAAAAAGATAGCCCGTTGCGGGTTGATCACAACTAGGGGATTTCGAGATGTCCTAGAATTAGGGCGTCGTACCCGACCAAACCCCTACGGCCTAATAGGCAGTTTTGAACCCTTGGTAAGCCGCGAATACCGACTAGAGGTGGATGAAAGAGTTGACGCTAACGGAAGTGTGGTCACGCCACTCGACGAAGAAGGTGTTCGCCAGGCTGCGCTGCATCTGGCAGATCAAGGTTGTGAAAGTTTGATCATTCATTTTTTGCACGCCTATGCCAACGATAGCCATGAAAGGCGAGCAGCGGAGATTGCGGCGGAGAATTGGCCGAATGATTATATAACGGTTGGTAGTGCCATTATAGCGGAGTTCCGTGAGTACGAACGTGGCGTGGCTGCGGCGGTTAACGCGGCCATTCGTCCGGTCCTTGCGCGATACATGGATCGTTTGCGGGATGAATTAAGAGCAAAAAACTACGACCAAGATTTTTTGGTGATGCAAGGGAATGGAGGCACCGTATCCTCATCCATCGTCTCGGACGCTGCCATTAATACTGTTATGTCAGGACCAGCTTCGGGGGTTATGGCAGCGGCCTATACCGGCGTTCGCAGCGGTTTCGCAGACATCATTACATACGACATGGGCGGCAC
>CAXGCE010000510.1:0-2197 GCA_964007795.1 uncultured Alphaproteobacteria bacterium
ACCAGGGTTGGCGGGCATTAGCTGGACGATCACTCGATGTGGAAAAGGTGGAAGTTACCGCTATGACCTTTGGTCTTGCCCAGGCTGCGGTGGATGAAGCCTGGGAATACGCGCAGCAACGCCAACAATTTGGCAAACCCATCAGCGGCCACCAGGCGGTGCGTCACGAACTGGTTCAGGCGCGCACACAACTACAGGCCTGTCGCCATATGCTTTATCACGCTGCCTGGATGGTCAATCAGGACCGACCGGCATCCGTTGAAACTAGCATGGCCAAACTGTTCGTCGCTGATGTCGGTGTCGAGATCGGCTTAGTATGCCAGCGCGTTCTGGGAGCCTATGGCCTATCCGAAGAATTCGACATGGCGCAAACGGTCATGGATCTGATTGGCATGCCCATCGTAGGAGGTTCTTCCCACATGCAAAAGAACAACATCGCCAACCGACTTGGCCTAGCAGGTTAGCGTCTTGTTAGACTAACCTGCGGCAGAAATTGTCTTTGAAGGATTTTTGATGTCCAACGAACGCTACAGCCTAATCGGCACAGGTGGTTCGCCCTATTCCATGAAGTTACGCGCCATCATGCGCTACCGTCACATTTCGCATAATTGGATTCACCGCACCACGAAAAACAGCGACATGGTGGCGCATGTAAAACCTAACATCATTCCCATGTTGCGTTATCCCGACGAGGATCAATACCGAGTGGATTCGACGCCTCTGGCATATGCCCTGGAGGATCGTCATCCAGGCTATCGCTCCATTATTCCCGACGATCCCGGCCACGCTTTCCTGAGCCATCTACTCGAAGACATGGCGGACGAATGGCTTACAAAAGCGATGTTTCATTACCGTTGGTATTATGACGCGGATATCCATTATGCCTCCCATTGGATCGCCGATGACGGTTTCCCCGAGTCCCGGGGCGATATGCGTGATGAAGTTGCCAAAAGCTTCGCTGATCGGCAGATCAGCCGCATGCCCATAGTTGGTTGCACGCCAAAAAACAAGCCGGTGATTGAGGATAGTTTTCACCGTATCCTAACTCTGATGGAATGCCATGTCAGTATGCATGATTTTCTTTTCGGCACTCGCCCTTCATTGGGTGATTTCGGAATCTTCGGGCAGTTGAAACCACTATCCACCGATCCCACGCCGCTCGCCATCATGCGGGCTGAAGCCATGAAAACGGAAAGCTGGGTGCGCCAACTAGACGATGCATCTGGTATTGAGGGCAAATGGCTGAGTCCTGAAGACGACCTGCCGGACGCAACCATGGGACTATTGGAATTGACGGGAGAATTCTATATGCCGTTCCTGTTGGCAAACGCAGCGGCGGCAGAAAAAGGTGAGGATACCTTTTCCCTGACCTATGCCAACGGCTCCTACAGCCAAGCCACATTTAACTACCAGGTCAAATGCCTTATGGAACTTCGTCGGCAGTTTGCAGAATTGGAGGGCAAGGCCGCCATCCGCACTCGGGCCATCCTGCAGCAAACCGGCTGTCTAGCGGCCTTGCTCCGGTAGCCATAACGCATCCTTGCCCTGCCTTGTCAGGACGGTTAGATAAGGGCCAGTATTTTGATCTGGAGGAAGCCATCTTGGCAGAAATTAAAGTACAGTCCGAGATTACCGGTAAAGTTTGGGCCATCGAGGCCAGCATTGGTGACAGTCTGGAAGAAGAGGACACCATCATTGTTCTAGAGTCCATGAAGATGGAGATCCCCGTAGTAGCACCCCAGGACGGGAGCTTAAAAGAAATCTTGGTGGCCGAAGGCGACGCCGTGACCGAAGGACAGGACATCGCCATCATGGAGGGCTAGGTCCCCAGCCAATTACGTCAGAGAGGTGACTAAGAATGAGCGAGCAAGAAGTCGAGACACCAGAAACTACCCAGTCCGAAGATAGCCGAAATAATGAGCGCCTTGGGCACGTGTCCTCTCTTGTAATGCCCGATTTCATGAGCCAAAACCGCTTCGAGTTCCTTTGGATTCAGTTGTTCGATCAAAGTATCGAACAACACGATGCGTCGAAATTTCCCAAACCCCGTGAAAAATGCATTGGAATGAGCGGATCGCTTGCTCCCATCGATGACCTGAATGGTTTTTGCGCGAAATCCCGCTCTTTCAGACAAAGCCATCAGGCGCTCCCTAAGTTCTCCTTCGGGCAAGGGTTCGAGCTTGTTAAAGAGGGGAAG
>CAXGCE010000511.1:0-2193 GCA_964007795.1 uncultured Alphaproteobacteria bacterium
GGGTCGCAAAATAAATTTGCCTCCAAGTGATCATAGCGAGAACCTGACTGCGGTCAAAATTAACTAATTAGGCAATGCAACAGGCTCGGATAAAGAGCAACGGCAGCAAAGCGATACATTGGGGAAGTGCTCGAAAACAAGGGTTTCATAGGATCAATTGGTGTTTATGCTATGGACGGGTGCTTTGTCTGGGGCGAAGAGTATGCAGCCTTCCGTATCAACCAAAAGGCGGCCTTGACATGACCTTCTTGATTAACCGCGCCTGAAAAATCCTAGTATTTGATGATGCCCTTGTAAGCCTGGTCGCCCCACAACTCCTCCACGCGTTGGTCGCGGCCACAATTGTAACGGTAGAATTTGTAACGCACCGGATTTTTTTGTAATAGTCCTGATGATAGTCCTCGGCTGGATAAAATTTGCCGGCGTCTTCAATTTTAGTCACGATGGTTTTTTTAGAGCTCCAGAGCTCATCAAGGCCTTCTTCGATGCTTCTGCCGACCGACGTTGGTCTAATGAAGTTACGAAAACAGCCGTCTCATAACTGACGCCGCGATCAGAGAACTGCCCACCTCCATCGGTGGGATCGACGCTGCGCCAAAATACTTCCAGAAGCATTTCGTAGGTTACTTTACTGGGATCATAAAAAATCTGTACCGCTTCGCGATGGCCCGTGCCACCCCGGACAACGTCTCTATAGGTTGGGTTTTTCAAGGTGCCGCCTGTATAGCCAGAAATAGTCTTGGTTACGCCGGGCACATGATCAAAATCCGATTCAACACACCAGAAACAGCCGCCGGCGAATATGGCCAGCGCCTCGTCATTTGCGGCCGTGGCACACAAACTCGTGGAGATGGTCAAATTTAGGGCGGTAGCAAATTTAACGAATTTTACGGTCATGAAGCAGCTTTCTTGGCACAAAATCATCAAAACACCAAGTACGGGTAATAGAAATATATTAGTCGTAGGTGATTACAAATCCGACATTGAAAATTCGCCCACATGCTTTGAGGCTGAACGGTTTCGTGCTTTAAACAGGTTAAGCATTTTCTCGGTAGGCTGGAGGCCCCAATTCATGACCGACCTAGAGTCGCAGTTTGCCGGCACCCAGGATGTTCTTGAAAAGCACCGTTTCGATGTCGGAAATCTGCAAGACTACATGTCCGCACATGTGGACAGCTTTTCCGGCGATATCGCATTGAGCCAATTCAAAGGCGGCCAGTCCAACCCCACCTATCGCATTGACGCCGATGGGCAGGTTTTTGTCCTGCGCCGCAAACCACCAGGCGATTTGCTGCCCTCCGCCCATGCAGTGGACCGGGAATATCGAGTCATTAGCGCTCTAGGCCAAACAGACGTGCCAGTCCCAAGGACTTATTGCTTATGTGAAGACACCGAGGTTATCGGCACAGCATTTTACATTATGGAAATGGTCCAGGGCCGCGTCTTCTGGGACGGCACCTTGCCGGGCATGAGCAATGAGGAACGCGGTTCCGTCTATCGCTCGGTCAATGAGGCCATGGCCGCCTTACACAGGGTGGATTATCAAGCTATCGGATTAGGTGATTTCGGAAAGGTCGGTGAGTACCGGGAGCGTCAAATTCACCGCTGGAGCAAAACCTACCGCTTGGCGGAGATGGATCCAATTCCGGAAATGGACCGTCTGATCGAATGGTTGCCGGAGAACATTCCGCCCGGTGACGAAACCACCCTGATCCATGGCGACTACCGTCTTGACAACATGATCTTTCACCCCAAAGAACCCCGCGTCTTGGCACTGCTGGACTGGGAGTTGGCCACCCTGGGCCATCCTGTTGGCGATTTCACCTACACGCTAATGGGATGGCGCCTGGACAAGAACCTGTTTCGCGGCATAGCCCATGCTAACCTCCCGTTCTTGGGAATTCCCACCGAAGACGAATATATCGCACAATATTGCCAGTCGACCGGCCGAGACGGCATTCGTAATTTGGAATGGTACCTAGCCTATAACATGTTCCGCCTGGCAGCGATCTTGCAAGGCATTGCCCTGCGGGCGAAAGATGGCACGGCGGCCAGTCCCCATGCGATAGAACAGGGCCGCCGGGCCCGCCCTCTGGCGGAAGCAGCCTGGCGGCAGGTTGAACGTCTCGTGTAAGACAAGAGTACGGATACGATGACCGACTACCAGAATGAAACCATCCCGGTCCGCGAGGC
>CAXGCE010000512.1:0-2177 GCA_964007795.1 uncultured Alphaproteobacteria bacterium
GAGATCTTTGATCTGAAGATGGTAGAATGCTTGCGCGTGAGCGCCGCGGTGGAATTTGTGCATGCATATAGCCTGGTACATGATGATTTGCCCTGCATGGATGACGACGATCTGCGCCGTGGCAGGCCTACAGTCCATGTCGAATTCGACGAAGCCACTGCCATATTGACGGGAGATGCGTTGCTGACATTGGCCTTTGAAATTTTGGCCGACCGCAAGACTTCGCCAGACCCCGAAGTCCGCATGGAACTGGTAGCTGGCCTTGCCCGGGCGGCAGGTGGGCACGGCATGGTTGGCGGTCAAATGCTAGATCTTTGGGCGGAAGGCAATTCCCTTGATGCCTCTGGCGCTGCACGCATGCAACGGCTGAAAACCGGGGAATTGATTGCCTTCGCTGGGGAGGCGGGGGGCATACTGGCCCGCGCCCGGCCACAGCAGCGTAAGGCCCTGCGTATGTTCGCCCATGACCTGGGTCTGGCTTTTCAAATCACCGATGACTTGCTGGATGAGGAGGGTAGTACGGAGGAGGTGGGCAAGGCTACCCGGAAAGATGCTGCTGCCCAGAAAGCTACGGCCGTTGCCATTTTGGGTATTGACGGAGCCCGCGACAGGGCTAATTATTTGTCGAAGCAAGCCGCTGCTCATTTAGATCATTTCGGAAAAAAAGCTAATACTTTGCGGGACTTGTGCGAATTCGTTATAAACCGGACTAACTAATTTCAAGAATGGCGGAGTAAGACGTGCCCAACAGTATGACGCCCCTGCTGGATACCATCCACAATCCTGCCGATACGCGCACCTTGTCGGAGGATCAATTGCGGCAACTGGCCGACGAGCTTCGGGCCGAGACAATTGATGCCGTGGCCCAGACCGGTGGCCATTTGGGCGCGGGCCTGGGGGTAGTCGAATTGACCGTTGCCCTGCACCACGTCTTTGACACACCGGACGACATATTGATCTGGGATGTGGGCCACCAGGCTTATCCCCATAAGATTTTGACCGGCCGCCGAGATCGTATCCGGACTTTGCGTCAGGGCGGTGGCTTATCGGGTTTCACAAAGCGGTCGGAAAGTAACTATGACCCGTTCGGAGCCGCCCATTCCTCCACCTCCATCTCAGCGGCTCTGGGGTTCGCCGTAGCGCGGGACTTAGATGGCCGGGATAACAACGTCGTGGCGGTGATCGGCGACGGTGCCATGAGTGCGGGCATGGCGTTCGAAGCCATGAATAACGCGGGTTCGCTCAACACGCGATTGATAGTGATCCTGAACGATAACGATATGTCCATCGCGCCCCCCGTGGGCGCCATGAGCGCCTATCTTTCGCGGTTGTTGTCATCGCGCCCTTATCGCGGCTTGCGTCATTTTGCTAAGCAGTTAGCGCAAAAGATGCCTGAGCCCCTGGAGCGCACCGCGCGTCGGGCCGAGGAATATGCCCGCGGCATGATCACGGGCGGCACCTTGTTCGAGGAGTTAGGGTTCTTCTACGTGGGGCCGATTGATGGCCATAACCTAGACCACCTGCTACCGATCTTGAAAAACGTCAAGGAAGCCCGACGCACCAATCCAATTCTAGTGCATGTGGTAACGCAAAAGGGTAAGGGTTATCCCCCGGCTGAAGAATCAGTGGACAAATATCATGGCGTCTCCCGCTTTGACGTGGTGACCGGGACGCAGGCAAAATCCAAGCCTAACGCGCCGAACTACACAAACGTATTTTCCGACCAATTGGTGCGTGAGGGGGAACGGGACGAAAAGATTGTGGCGATTACCGCGGCTATGCCATCCGGCACGGGACTGGCGGATTTTCAAAAGAAGTTTCCGGACCGCTGTTTCGATGTAGGCATCGCCGAACAACACGGTGTGACTTTCGCTGCCGGACTGGCGGCGGATGGTTACCGGCCCTTTGCTGCTATTTATTCCACGTTTCTCCAGCGGGCCTACGATCAGGTGGTGCATGACGTGGCGATCCAGAAACTGCCTGTGCGTTTTGCGATCGACCGAGCTGGCCTAGTCGGTGCCGACGGGTCCACACACGCCGGTTCGTTCGATATAACCTATCTCGCCACCCTGCCCAATTTCGTGGTCATGGCAGCGGCGGACGAGGCCGAATTGGCGCGAATGATCGCCACAGCTGCCCGTATCGATGACAGGCCCTCGGCTTTCCGATATCCCCGT
>CAXGCE010000513.1:0-2173 GCA_964007795.1 uncultured Alphaproteobacteria bacterium
TTCTGTGGCACTTTCCCTGAGGTCCCCCCCGCCGGGCGTTACCCGGCACCGTTATTTCTTGGAGCCCGGACTTTCCTCCCCCAACATAAGTCGGCGGCGACCGTCCAGCCGTCTGGCGCGATAAAGATGGACCTATCAGTGCATCCGGTCAAGTAATCCTGCCAGCAAGCGGATACATTCATCGTCCATAAAGCCATCAATCTTGCCAGGCCGCCAATGTCTTTGAAAAGCAGTGGCGCATGCCGTCTGCCCGGCGCCAGTGACATCGTAGCCAAACTCCTCCAGAACCGGATCGCCCGAGGCCTGCGCCGGCCACAAGCCAATCCCCACCCGAGCCAGGCCGGCCCAATCAAATAATTCGCCGGGATCCTGTTTGCGGGCTGGGGCCACGTCGGAATGGCCCAGCACCCGATGTGCCGGGATGGCATGGCGGCGCACAATATCCTCCGCCAGCACCACCAATGCATCCCTTTGCTTCGCAGGAAACGGGCGGTATCCGAACTCATGACCTGGATTGACCAGTTCAATGCCAATCGAACAGCCGTTAATGTCCCTTTGCCCCGCCCAGCAGCTGACCCCAGCATGCCAAGCCCGGAGTTCCTCATCAACCAAAGCATAGACTGTTCCCTCTTCTTCGATCATGTAGTGCGCTGATACTTTCGTGGCCGGATCACGCAGTCGTTCCAGGGCGACGTGACCATCTCGCATCCCTGTGTAGTGCAGCACCAACATATCGACGTTAGCGTCCGGCTTTCGGGCATCAAAATTAGGCGAGGGGCTATGGATCATAGCGCCAGTAGTGTTTCCGCCCGTGCCAGATCCTCAGGGCAGTTAACATTGAAGAAAGGATCGAAAGGTTCGTTAGGCCAGTCCACGTGCAAAATGGAATAGCGTGCCGTCCAGCGATCAATCTTGCGCATTTCCTCGTCCTCCATGGCGCGGCGTAGATCTTCCGCCAAGGTCACGTCCCATAGGGCGATGGGGGGATGGCTACGCCCTCCCGATCGAGCGCAAGCGATACGCGCGGCACCCTTGGCCGCCAAGAGGCGTGATACCAGATCACCTGGTACAAATGGCCCATCGGCAGGCACCGAGACCATCAAGTCAACGCCCGGACGATGGACTTGCAACCATTCCATGCCTGCTAGGATGCCGGCGAGCGGCCCCGCTAGGCAGGGAAAGCTGTCAGATACTACGGCTAAACCGAATGGCTCGAAGCGGTCCCCGTCGCCGTTGGCATTTAGAATTAATTCCTCCACCTGGGGGGCCATGCTCTCCATGACGTGGGTCAACAATGGCCGCCCTCCCAACGAGCGTAAACATTTGTCGCCGCCGCCCATGCGCCGGGCACTGCCGCCAGCCAAAAGCACGCCGGAAATCCTAGACATCCGTGTCATAAACCAGGCGATCTTGACCCGCGAGACACATGAAACGTTTTCCCTTGGCACGGCCGATGAGGGTCAGGTTTGCCTGCAGAGCCAGTTCAACTCCCCAGGCCGTGAAGCCGGAGCGGGAAATCAGGATAGGAATCCCCATACGGACAGTCTTGATCACCATTTCCGAGGTCAGCCGTCCTGTAGTGTAAAAAATCTTGCCCTCTGGCCCAGCCCCGTTCAGGAACATCCAGCCAGCGATCTTGTCGATAGCATTGTGGCGGCCGACGTCCTCCATATATATCAAGGGCCGGTCCCCCTGGCACAGAACGCAACCGTGAATGGCGCCGGCAGCCAGATACAAGCTTGGCTGCTGGTTGATCTTGCGACTTAGATCATAGATCCAAGAGGTTTTAAGCACTGCATCGGCGGGCAGTTCCACCTCGTCAAAATGTTCCATGAGGTCACCGAAGGCGGTGCCTTGGGCACAACCCGAGGTCAGGGTCTTTTTTTGCAATTTCTCCTCGAAATCGGTGGTTCGTTCCGTGCGGACCACGACTACTGCCAAATCCTCATCATGATCGATGCCCGAAATGCTATCATCCGGGCGCAACATATTCTGGTTCAGCAGGTAACCCACGGCGAGATATTGGAGATGATCGCCCACGGTCATCATAGTGACAATTTCCTGCCCATTCAGATACAGGGTCAAAGGTTTTTCCACCACCACCCGCATGTCAACGGATACGCCGTTCTGGTCGATACCGCTGACCCGTTGCGTCAGGCGTTCATCGTCAGGC
>CAXGCE010000514.1:0-2169 GCA_964007795.1 uncultured Alphaproteobacteria bacterium
ATTTCTTTCGGAAATCTATGGCGAGGCGCCGGTGGCGGTAACAGTCGCGGGGGAATATTGCCAAAAACAGATCGCAGCCGTAGCCCCCGCCATTGCGAAGGCCGATCCCTATTTGTTCGGCGACAAGGTTTCCGCTGCTGATATCCTGCTGAGTACCACATTAGACTTTGCCGAACGATATGAGGTGGAACTGCCCCAACCCTGCCGGTCCTATCGAGACCGGGCTCTTGCCCGAACCGCATATTTGACCGCTAAGGCTCGCAACGAGGATTTAAATGTCAATTAACGCCCGCGAAAATGTCGAGACGGCGCTTGACGTCATCGAGCGTCATGGGAACGTAATCAATGGCATGATCACGGTAACCGCTGATGCCGCGCGAGAAGCAGCTGACGCAGCTGATAGGGCAGCAGCCGAAGGTCGTTGGCTAGGGCTACTGCACGGCCTGCCCATGGCGATCAAGGACAATATTCAAAGCGCCGGTGTGCGCACCACGTCGGGCTCCCTGCATTTCAAGGACGTGGTGCCGAACCAGGATGCCTTCGTTATCCAGCGGCTGAAAGCGGCCGGGGCGGTGATATTGGGCAAGGCGACTATGCATGAACTGGCCTTTGGTGTCCGTTCGAATAATCCAGTCAGCGGCCAATGCCATAATCCTTGGGATCTGACCAAAATACCCGGCGGGTCCTCGGGTGGTTCTGGTGCGGTGATTGCCGCCGGTATGGCGTTGGGAACTCTGGGCACCGATACGGGTGGTTCCGTGCGCTTGCCTGCCGCCATGAACGGTGTTTCTGGTCTGCGACCAACCCACGGCCGAGTACCCAATCACGGTTCCACGCCGGTTAGTCCTGCCTACGACACGATTGGTCCCATGGCCCGTCGGGTGGATGACGTAGCCCGAATTTTAGCTGTCATCGCGCAGGGGGAGCCGGGCTCTGCACCCACCGGGGCACCTGACCTTGGGAACTTTTTGCCCGGACTGAATGACGGCGTCGAAGGTCTGCGCCTGGGCCTGCCCCGCAATCACTATTTTGAAGATTGCGATAACGAGATCGCTGAGGCCGTGATGGCGGGAGTGCGGACCCTGGAGGCGCAAGGCGCCAAGATTATCGAAATCGATGTTGACGGCGCCGAAGATACCCATCAGTGGGCGACCATACAGATATTTACTGATGCTTGTGCCTATCATGCCGAGCGGCTGGACCAGCACCCGGAATTGTTCTCACCTTCAGTGTTAGAACGCATGCTGGTTGGCCGGAGCTTTTCCGGCATTGATTACGCTAACGCCACACGAGCACGGGAAGCCTGGCAGCGCACCATGGCAACCTTGTTCGAAGACATAGACATTATGGTCTCTCCCACCACGCCGGCCCCACCGTCGCCCATCGAAGAAGATAAGTCGTTATTGGAAGCAACCCGTGATGCCTCCCGAAATACCTATGCCGGCGGTTTTGGTGCTTATCCTGGATTGTCATTGCCTTGCGGCCTTTCTAAGGCCGGTTTGCCCATGGGCATGCAATTAGAAGCTGCCTGGTGGCGGGAGCCGGTACTGCTGCGAGCGGGATATTGTTATCAGACGGTGACTGATTGGCACCTGGCTGAACCGCAGCTATCCTAGATAAAAATCAAGTATTAATAAAAACCCAGGGAAAACCGTTCCCATGACTGTGAAGAAAATGCTGATCGCCAATCGCGGCGAAATTGCCATTCGCATCCTTCGCGCCGCAGCTGATATAGGCATCGCCTCGGTCGCAATCTACGCCGAAGACGAATCACAATCCTTACACGTGGCGAAAGCAGACGAAGCGGCCGCTCTGCCGGGCCGAGGCGTGCCCGCGTACCTCGATGGGGCAGCAATCCTTGAGTTGGCTCAGGATATGAATTGCGATGCGATCCATCCCGGTTACGGATTTTTGAGTGAAAATTCAAAATTCGCCCTCTCCTGTGCAGAGGCTGGCATTGCCTTTGTGGGTCCAAGCATGGAAATCCTCGAAGTGTTTGGCGATAAAGCCGCAGCGAGGGATCTAGCTCAGAGAAATGGTGTGCCGGTCCTGCCTGGAAGCGATGGCGCGGCGGATGGATCAACGGCGGAGGCATTTTTTGATACTCACGGTGCCACCATGATCAAAGCGGTCGGGGGTGGCGGCGGTCGGGGGATGCGGGCCCTCCTG
>CAXGCE010000515.1:0-2160 GCA_964007795.1 uncultured Alphaproteobacteria bacterium
GTCCAGCGACAACGAGCGGAACGTGAAGTTCCAGATTCGTATAAAGTTACATCCAAAATTTTTCTCCTTGTTCATTCAATGGTTGTCCAAGTCCTGGAACGCAAGGCTGGAATATCGAATAGTCAGTTATTGTCAGTGCTTGAGAATAGATTTGACCGCTGTTGCGGCCATCTACTGTAGATCAATCCAAATTATAGGTGATCGACCGGAAAAGATAATAATAGAGTTGAATATCAGAATGCTTGAATTTTCGTTGCCGGCACGCAGCGTCTGTTCTGGTCTTAAACTGCAACTTCTACCAATTGTATTATCCCGATACACAATAACAAGACACGTCAGATGAAGAGGGATGTTTATTGTATATTTAAATTCCAACGTGACGATGGTGTGGAGGCAAATATGGCGATGAAAGATAGTCTTCGTATACTGGAACAACGACGGGCTAAGGCCTTGGCTATGGGCTCGCCTCGCCGCCTAAAGGAGTTCCAAGATGCCGGCGTTTTAAACGTACGTGAGCGCATCGATTATCTATTCGATGACGGTTCATTCACCGAACAGGGGCTTTTGGCCCTGTCGGCTCGCGAAGAAGATCATGATCGGGCACCCGGTGACGGCAGCGTCGATGGCATCGGTGCCATCAAGGGCCGCCTTGCGGTAATTAACGCCGCCGACTTTTCTGCTATGGGCGCCTCCAGCGCCGAGATCGCTGGGTTAAAAATGACCCATAGCAGACGTACGGCAATCAAAAACGGCATCCCCCTAATCATGCTGTGCGAATGCTCCGGCGGCCGCATCCCCGACATCATGGGAGCCCGCGGCATCCACAAAACCGGCGAGTATTTCGACTTAAGCCATGACCGGCAAATCCCCATTGCATCAGCCGTGCTGGGACAGAGTTACGGAGGCGGTACCTGGCGGGCCGTGACGTCAGATTTCGTGGTCATGCGGAAGGGTGCGGTGATGGCTATTTCCTCAGTCAATGTCACTTCTGTGGCAATTTCCGAGGACATAGATCCCCAGGAACTAGGTGGATGGCGCATGCAGACCCAGGTCACCGGCCAAGCCGACCTGGCCGTGGACAACGATGAAGAGGCATTGGATGCTATTAAGCATTTCTTGAGCTATTTACCCTCTCATTGCGGCGAGACACCTCCCGAAATTAACCCTACGCCGGAGATGACCCAGGAACAGAACGCCCTGCTGGAACTGGTGCCGGAAAGCCGCAGCAAGGTCTATGACGTGCGAAAAGTGGTCCGCATTATCGTCGACCGGGACAGCTATTTTCCGATCAAGGAGCGATTTGCCCGCAATCTTACCACGGGCTTGGCTCGACTAAACGGCCGCAGCGTTGGGGTCATCGCGCCCAACCCCATGTTCAAAGGTGGCGCTTTGGATTCGGACGCTTGCGATAAGGCGATCAGTTTTATCGTCCTGTGCGATTCCTTCAATCTACCCATTATCACCATGGCCGATACGCCGGGGTTCCTGGTCGGTGTCGCCGGTGAGAAGCTGCGCCTTCCGGGCAAAATCATGAATTATATGCAGGCTCTGCAATTAGCCACTGTGCCTAAGCTATCTGTGATCATGCGCAAGAGTTATGGACAGGCGCATCTGAACATGGGCGCAGGCGTTTGTGACGAGATGGCGGCCTGGGTCACCGCCGATATCAGCTTTATGGATCCTAATGCCGCGGTAAATATCGTCTACCGCGTGCGCGAGGAGGACGAGCCCAAACGATATCAGGAACTGGTGGATCAGGTGATGCAGGATAGTTCCGCCTATGACCTAGCTTCTTGTTTCCGGGCCCAGAATGTGCTCGATCCGCGCGAAACCCGTGTCTGGCTGACCAGTATGTTGGAAGTCCATCGCCGCCGCCCCGTGAGCGGCATCGGGCAGCATCGGCTGGCAACCTGGCCGACCACCTTCTGATCAACCATCCATGTTCAGGTTTGGGTCTTGTCGGCTCGACAAGGCAAGGCTTGTTACGGCACTCAGACGAAAAATGGCCAGCGCCCGAAGCCATTGCGCCGACAGGTCATGAACAACATAGACCCACAACCAATATAGACTACGCGCTTTGGGCCTATCATAGCCACTAAGTTGCCTCAAATTTTGCACAAAAATGGTTATGAAAATAAAATTAGACTTCTATAGTAGTCT
>CAXGCE010000516.1:0-2156 GCA_964007795.1 uncultured Alphaproteobacteria bacterium
CCGATGTTAGTGGGTACATACGCTGAGTGTTGCTTGCCAACATCGAACAGATTGTCAGGTGTCCCGTGGTTACCTGGCGCGAGCAGCGAAGCATTGGGATTCAGCTCGTCCAGCGTCAATCCAGTCGAATTTCTTATCGCCCGGTCTATCCAGGCGCCTAAGGTCAAGCCCGCTTTCTGCGCGGCGTTTAGGGCCAATTCACGGGTGTGGTCGTCGACGTCATCGCCGGTGCATCTGCTGGCGGCATAAACGGCGTCCTGCTGGCCCGCGCCCTAGCGCTCGATCTAACCTTCGACCCCTTACGCACCATGTGGCTGGAAAAAGCCGACGTATCTGAGCTTCTTGCCTCGGACCGCCGAGCCTCGGTCTGGAGCAAATGGATCCTGCGGCCGGTTGTCCAATGGGGCCTATCACGACGGAAAATGGCTCATCTAGCACCAGATGAGGAAATGCGGGAGAAACTCTCCCTCTTTATCCGGTCACGATGGTTTCGCCCGCCATTTAGTGGTCCTGCCCTGTGCGAGACGTTATATGACGGCATGGCGGCAATGAACAGCGGCGAACATGGCCGAGCGTCGCTGACGCCCTCTGGTCAATGGTTGGACCTGTTTGTCACTTTGACCGATTTTTTCGGTTATAGCCAACCGATCCCCCTGCACGACCCCAACCTAATTACGGAACGGGAACACCGCCACACCCTGCGGTTCCAGCACCGGCATTTTTCAAGTAAAAACCTGACAACCGATTTTGACACACCGGACTTACCGGCCCTGGTGTTCGCCGCTCGGGCCACATCGTCTTTCCCCGGCGCCTTTCCGCCCGCACGCATTGCCGAAGTGGATCAAATGGTGAAGCGGCGGAAAACAAATTGGCCCAGTCGAAAAAAATTCTTGAACGCGAATTTTGCCACCTATGGCACGGCCGATGAAGATCCCCTGTCAACAGCCTTTATCGACGGCAGCGTTCTTAATAACAAGCCATTCGCCCAGGCGATCGAGGCCATAAAGCAACGCCCAGCATACCGGCAAGTTGATCGCCGCTTGGTCTATATAGATCCTGATCCTGAAAAATTGGAGAATGCTGGGCCGCGTGGTGCACCTAGCATGTTGCGTACCCTAAAGGGCGCCCTGTCTGATATTCCTCGGAACGAACCAATTCGCGACGAATTGGAATGGATCAAGGATTTCAATTTGGGGGTTCGCAGGATCAAGACCGTTCTTGACAGTGCCTTGCCTCACATCGACAAACTGGTGGCAGAGGTAATCGGTAGTAATCCGGAATTACTAACGGGCACGAATGAATTAGGTGATTGGCGGGCGGCAACCGGCCAAATGGCCGCCGAAAGATCCGGTTATGCCTACGACGGTTATTTGCAGTTGCGCATCGACGCTGTCGTGGAACAACTCGCCACAATCCTGGCTCAGTCCATAAAACAGCATTCTCGACGCGGTGCCATTGATGACTGGGTTGGGCGACTGCAATCTTGGGCCACAGACGCCGGCGTGTATTCACATGTGGGTAACGAGAACAACCTGGCACGAGCGGTTTTCCTGAATGGAATGGATGCCGACTACCGCGCACGTAGACTGCGGTTCGTGGTACGAGATTTGAATAAATTATACCGGGCCAATCCCACAGCCCAAGCCGCGAGCGCCCTAGATAAAATCAAGAGGCAGATTTACGACTTGTTGGAAGAACTACGTCGCTGCCGTGACGCCGAAATTCTAAGCCGCCAATCCAAAGAAATGGCGGCGGCTATTGAGGCAGGGCGCCAGGATAATATCGGTGCGTTAATCGGTTTGCTGGCGGACGACTTCGGTCTCAGTGGAATAGCCCACCGGGTCGACCAAGTGTTCAAAAAATTGAAGTCCGCTGGATTATCAGGCCCTGCGCAAAGAGGGCTGTTGAATAGTTTCCTTGGCTTTGCGTTTTGGGATGTCCTCGCCTTTACGGTGACTTCATGGCGGGATATCGGCGAATTCGACGAAATTCGGGTTGACAGAATTTCACCCGATGATGCCAAAAGTCTGCATCACGGAGGCGCCGAGGATATTTTGAGAGGTGTTGGTTTAGGCCATTTTGCGGCCTTTTTTTCGCGACGTCATCGGGAAAACGACTATCTGTGGGGTCGTCTGCATGGTGCCGAGCGGGTAATC
>CAXGCE010000517.1:0-2154 GCA_964007795.1 uncultured Alphaproteobacteria bacterium
TTTTGCGCCAGGTGGACCCGTGTCTGCTGGCACTGCCAATTGTAATTTGCACGGTATCTTGGAGGTGCTGTGTGGCTGAAAGCATCAATCTTTCGGTAGAAGAAGTAGAGCTGTACGAGCGGGATGTGACCCTGCGCATGCCTTTCAAATTTGGTGTGACCACTTTGCGGGAAAGCCCTCAGGTATTTGCTCGGGTGCGTATACGGCTACCTGACGGCCGGGAAGGTTGGGGGCTATCAGCGGAGATGCTGGCGCCCAAATGGTTCGACAAGAATTTGGAGCTTAGTAACGACGATAACTTTGACCAGCTACGCCATTCCCTGTGCACCGCAACCAAATTGTACCGCACCGCACCGCCTGCCACAGCCTTTGATTTGTTCCACTCAAATTACGACGAGCAGATCCGAATATGCGGCGAAAAGGGAGATAACTCCCTCGTCGCCTGCTACGGTCCGGCTATCTTAGACCGCGCCATTCTTGACAGCCTTTGTAGGTTACAGAAAGTGTCTTTCTATAGTGCCGTGCAAGGTAATTTGCCTGGTATTACTAGCGATGAATTTGACATGGACCGGTTTCTGGCTGGCTTGCGTCCGGCACGCAGCATCCACGCACGGCATACGGTCGGGATGCTCGATCCGATCCGAGAAAATCCGCAACCGGTCGCCGACGGCCTACCCGAAACACTGAGTGAGGTCATCGCCACTTATGGGCACAATTACTTCAAGATTAAGGTCTGCGGTGATCTCAGTGAGGATATTGCCCGCTTGGTGGAAATCGCTGATTTGCTCGACGAGCGTGACGACGAATACATAGTCAGCTTAGATGGTAATGAACAATATGGAGACGTCCGCGGGGTCAGCGCATTGTTGGATGGGATAGAGGGCAATCCGCGCTTGAAACGGTTCAATCAGTCTATCTTGTTCCTGGAACAACCGATATCCCGCAGCGTGGCCTTAGAAGTTGATGTCAGTACGTTGAGTACACGGAAGCCTGTCATCCTTGATGAATCGGATGGGTCTCTTGCTGCGTTTCCCAGGGGCCGGGAATTGGGCTATAGCGGTGTCTCTTCGAAAACCTGCAAGGGTCTTTACAAATCAATCCTGAATCGAGGGCGTTGTGCCCATTGGGGTCAGGGCTTCTTTATGTCGGCAGAAGATTTGACTACCCAGGCAGGTCTGTCGGTGCAGCAGGATTTGGCGCTCGTTAATTTGTTGGGCATCACTCATGTGGAACGAAATGGCCATCACTATGTCAATGGGTTGGCCGGCGTTCCCAAAGCAGAACAGGTAGCATTCCGGATAGCCCATCCCGATATATATCATGAAGCAGGCGGGGTCACTCGTCTGACCATCAAGGAGGGTCTGATCGCAATAGGATCATTGAATAGCGTTGGTTTTGCCTATGGTGCGGAGCCTGACTTCACTGTTATGCGCGAGTTGTATTGTGGCTGATCCGGCCCGCATGTCTATCAACCAGGCTACGACGCGAGAACAATATAGTCTTGCCGAAGCGATATTGGCATACGCCCAAGCAGGTGTGACGGGCATCTCAATCTGGCGTGATAAGTTAGCGGAATGTGGTCTGAAGGAAGCCGCGTGGATGCTTGACGATCATGGCCTTCGGGTTTCAGGTCTGTGCCGTGCGGGACAGTTTCCTGGCGCCACGAATAAGGAGCGCCAGGCAAGGATCGATGACAATCTGTTGGCTGTGGATCAAGCCGTGACCTTGGGAGCAGATTGTTTGATTGTGGTGGCGGGTGGTTTGCCGAATGGATCTAAGGATATTGCCGGCGCACGGTCGATGATCCGTGATGGACTTGGCGCCGTGCTACCTCACGCACGGGCTTCCGGCATGCCAGTGGCAATCGAGCCGCTTCATCCCATGTATGCGGCCGAACGATGCGCTATCAATACCCTTAGCCAGGCGCTCGATCTCTGTGATGTTTTCGGTGATGGAATTGGCGTTGCGGTGGATATTTATCACGTTTGGTGGGATCCAGATTTAGAGGCGCAGATCAAGAGAGCGAAAGACCGCATGCTAGCATATCATGTTTCTGATTGGCTGGTGCCAACCAATGATTTGCTACTGGATCGTGGCATGATGGGTGACGGTGTTGCTGACGTGAAGACCGCACGCAAGGTTTTGGAAGATGTT
>CAXGCE010000518.1:0-2152 GCA_964007795.1 uncultured Alphaproteobacteria bacterium
CGTTGACCTTCTTGCAATTTGCATTTGCGCGGACAAACATCGCATTGAATGCGGCCATCCTCCAGGGCATGCCAATATTGAGTTGCCCAGGTTTCTGCACTTGCGTCAATTTTCTCGTCGCCGCTCATGGCCAATTTCCCGATCCGATGTGCTAGACTGTCAGGGTAGCAAACTAATAAGGGTAGTTCTATGGCGAGCGTGCGACAACCCGCTGTTGCCGGCACTTTTTATTCTGCAAACGCGGCGGAATTGGAAAAATCTTTGGCTGCTCATCTCGATTCCCCGTTGGCTTGGGATATTGAGGCAAAGGCGTTGGTGGTTCCGCATGCCGGCCATATCTATTCCGGCCCCATCGCAGGTGCAGCCTACGCTTCGGTGCGTCATTTGGCCAATCGCATTCAGCGCGTGGTTCTTCTCGGCCCGGCCCATCGGGTGGCCTTCAAGGGTGTTGCCGTGCCGAGCGTCGATGCTCATGCCACGCCGCTTGGTAACATTCCGGTGGATTGGCAGAGCGTAGCCCAGGCGCTTTCCCTGCCCCAGGTCCATATTAGTGACGCTGTCTTCGAAGGCGAACATTCGCTGGAGGTTCACCTGCCCTTTCTGCAACGTGCGCTCGGTAAATTCGCCTTGGTACCGCTTCTAGTAGGCGATGCAACGCCGGAAGGGGTGGAACAGATTTTGCGCAAATTGTGGGGCGGGCCCGAAACACTGATCGTAATCAGCACCGATCTCAGCCATTTCCATGACTATGACACCGCGCGTAAACGCGATGCGAATACCACGTGCGCCATCGAAACATTCAATGTGGAAGCCTTGAATAGCGACCTCGCCTGTGGCGTCCGTCCTCTCAGTGGCCTGTTGCGTGTCGCCCAACGGCTCGATCTCCGGCCGACGACTCTGGATGTGCGCAATTCCGGCGATACGAGGGGCGACAAAAGCCGGGTCGTGGGTTACGGGTCTTATGCCTTTGAATATTCAGGCACGGCGCGCATCCCTGAGAAATTACGCGGCCTGTTGGTCGATATCGCGCAGCTATCGATCCGACACGGCCTAAAGACGGGGCACTGTCCGAATGTGGAGGTCTCGGCCTTTCCCCACTCCTTGCGCACGATGCGCCGCACCTTTGTCAGCGTGCATACGAACGGCGCTCTGCAGGGTTGTGTGGGATCGGTCGGGGCCCCCAATCACCTCGTCGCGGACGTGGCTCAAAACGCCCATCGCGCCGCCTTTGGAGACAGGCGCTTCAAAGCCTTGATCGAGGAGGATCTTGCGACGACCGTCATCAGTGTCTCGATTTTGAGTACGCCGAGGCCAATGAAATTTAGCGATGAGGCTGATCTTGTGGCGCAAATTCAGCCCGATACGGACGGGCTCATCCTGCAGGACGGCCAAAAGCGCGGCGTCTTCTTGCCGGTGATGTGGGAGCAGATCGCCTCGCCCCAGGATTTTGTCCGCCACCTCAAGAACAAGGCGGGCCTGCCGCTCGACCATTGGTCGGACACCTTGCAGGCATGGCTCTATACCACCGAATCCTTCGGAGCCAAATTCTCCCCAGCGTCTGCCGTACCAAACTAAACCGAAGCGTACAAAGACGTCCAACCGCAAGCCCAACAATAGTATGGTGACGGCAACGTGTAGCTAGCTAATAGTTATGCAGCGCATGACCCCAATCCCAATAACAGGATCTACAACACATAATCTATTTGGTTTTTCAAACTGCACAATAGATGGTCTTACTTGGGAGCCGGGTAGGCTGCTACATGCGTGAAGAGAGGGCTGGAAGCCTGTTTCGGGCATGGTAGATCCCGTTCCCGATTCGTCGAAGTAGTTAGTTATTGCGTATCACGCATGACGGCACCCGGAGACATATTTTAACAATGGGTTTGGAGCAGTAACTGTTCGAGCAGACCGTGTGGACCAGGCTTGCCCTATTGAACATTATCTGACGGTTCGACACCGAATAATGGGCCAGTCTTCGAGCATCACGGTTGTGGAGATTTATGTCGCAAACTTAATAGAATGACAAAGGCGGGTAAATGGGACGAAATTGCGAGTGAAATCCCCGATGATGTTCTTCATTTATTTGCCGTGATAGCTCCCTATGGACAACTCGAAAATGCCATCATTAAACGATTTGGTGGTGTGGTGGATG
>CAXGCE010000519.1:0-2147 GCA_964007795.1 uncultured Alphaproteobacteria bacterium
TTTTCATTACTCATGCTTGACACTTCCGCCGCCAGCCTAGACCAATGCCTGGCCAGCATCAGTAACGTGGTGCGCGACGTCTTCCTGGTCGGCGCTCAGGATCATCTCGTTATGGGCCGCGCCCGATGGCACCATGGGGAAGCAGTTCTCCTCCTGTGCAACGCGCACGTCGGCGATCACCAAGCCCGGCGTATCCAGCATCTTCAGAATATCCTCGTCTAGAGTGGCAGGATTTTCGATCACCATACCTGTCGCGCCAAAACTATCCGCTAGTTTGACGAAGTCAGGCAGAGCCTCTGAATAGGTTTCTGAATAACGGCAGCCGTGCAACAGTTCCTGCCATTGCCGCACCATGCCCATCCAGCGGTTGTTAAGGATGAAAATCTTGAGCGGGAGGCGGTACTGAATAGCTGTTGACAGTTCCTGAATGTTCATCATGGTTGAGGCTTCGCCAGCGATATCCACTACCAGGCTTTCTGGATGGGCTAGTTGCACGCCCACCGCCGCTGGCAGGCCATAACCCATGGTGCCCAGACCGCCAGAGGTCATCCAGCGGTTCGGTTCCTCAAACTTGTAATATTGCGCCGCCCACATCTGGTGTTGCCCTACTTCAGTTGTGATGTAGGTATCCCTGCCCTTGGTCAGCTCGTAAAGACATTTGACTGCGTGTTGGGGTAAAATGACCTCCTTGCCCTGGTTGTACGACAAACAGTCGCGAGAGCGCCAACGCTGAATGATTGTCCACCATTCCGAAAGTGCTTCATGATTTGGGCTATAATTTTTGGCCGTCCAGTATTCAAGAATTTGGCCCAGCACTTGGCCCACATCGCCCACGATGCCAATTTCCACATGAATGTTTTTGTTGATTGACGAGCGGTCCACATCCACATGGATTTTTTTCGAATCCGGTGAAAAAGCATCCAAACGCCCGGTGATCCGGTCGTCAAAGCGGGCACCAAGGCAGATCATCACGTCGCAGTCATGCATGGCATGGTTGGCCTCATAGGTACCATGCATGCCTAGCATACCGATGAACTGATCATCCGAGGCTGGATAGGCGCCAAGGCCCATCAACGTGTTGGTGATGGGATAGCCAGTCATTTTAACCAGCTCCCGCAGGCGGTTGCAGGCCTCAGGTCCTGAATTAATCAGGCCACCACCGGTGTAGAACACAGGCCGTTTAGCACCTGCGATCAGTTTCACGGCTTCCTTGACTTGCGCCTCATTACCCACATCCGCGGGGCGGTAGGTTTTATGATGTAAACTAGCCAAGTCCGGTTTTTCGTAGGCTGCCTGATTGACGCAGACGTCCTTGGGCAAGTCGATTACCACTGGGCCGGGGCGGCCCTGTGTCGCAACGTAAAAAGCCTCGTGGACAACCCGGCCCATTTCGCTTGTGTCCTTAACCAGGTAATTGTGTTTGGTGCAGGGACGGGTGATGCCGATAGTATCAGCCTCCTGAAAAGCATCGTTTCCAATTAGATGGGTCGCTACCTGTCCGGTCAGACAGACAATGGGGATAGAATCCATAAGTGCATCGGTCAGGCCCGTGACCGCGTTGGTGGCGCCGGGGCCGGAGGTCACCAGCACCACGCCGGGCTTGCCAGTGGACCGCGC
Source organism: uncultured Alphaproteobacteria bacterium (assembly GCA_964007795.1). Lineage (GTDB taxonomy): Bacteria > Pseudomonadota > Alphaproteobacteria. The sequence goes on from CAXGCE010000519.1 coordinate 1,618, forward strand.
GTAACCCTCTGCCGCGTGCACTGCGCCGCCCTCTTGCCGGACCAGAATATGACGAATTTGGTTTTGCGAAAACAAGGCGTCATAAATTGGCAGTACAGCGCCCCCCGGATAGCCGAAAATTACTTCCACACCCTGGTCCGTTAGGGCTTGGATAAGGATTTCCGCACCGCTCATGGTTTCAGGAGTGACCCCGGATTTAGGGTTTTCGTTATCCAAGACGTCTTGTTCAGTACCCGACATAATTTGCTCCTGTAGCGGGTTTCCCATCGGCTGTCGCCGATCGGCGAATGTATGAAAAACAAAATAAAACCCCTCATAAGAGGGGCTTCAAGGAATAGACCCGGCGCTCCTTTTTTGCCTTGGAGCGCCAAGGACAAGGCTGAACATAGCGCCTTAATCAGGTGCGGTCAACTAATTTTTTGACATAAATGGAATGATAGTTTTTGATAAACTTTCCGAATCTTGCGCATTTAGATGATTCCACGAACACATCTTGTTCCGGAACCAAGTCATCTGCCGTTTGGCGTAAC
>CAXGCE010000520.1:0-2145 GCA_964007795.1 uncultured Alphaproteobacteria bacterium
ATGTACAAGATTTTTCGACGGTTTTGTGCCATATAAACGGCTTCATGAATTCAAATATTACAAAATTCGCCGCCGCCTTGGTTTTGACGGTATCCAGGAGTTGGTTTGCCAGGGTAGCAAATGAAGAATCCGTGGCCATATTCGCCAGCGGTTGGTGATTTTTTCTGAGCCAGTTGCATTGCTGAATTTGCTAATTTGGACCGCAGCCAACTTCGCGCTGCAATCACTTAGAGACAAATCTATTTTGTGACCCTTGATGGCCAATTGAAGCATGCCTGCCGCTAGTACCGTGGTCGGACCGCCAGCATGGCTCTGTCAGGTACCGTTAGGCAGCGACAGCTGGTTTCCGATGGGCCCACGGGCGGGCTTGTTCTAATTGCCCAGCTAGGTTGAACAGTACGTCTTCGCCTCCGAACCGTGCCATAAAATGCACACCGACGGGCAAGCCATTTGGGGTCCAATGCAGAGGCACAGACATAGCCGGTTGACCGGTGCCATTGGCGATGGAGGTGAAGCCCGAATATTCCCCCAGATGAGAGAGAAATTCGTCTCGGGCACCGGAATCCCAATGGAAATAACCTAGGGGTACCGGGGGCTGCGCCAATGTTGGCGTTAGGGTTACATCGTAGGATTCGAAAAAGGCGCCCACTTGCCGGGCTACACGCTGGATTTCCTGAATGGCGCGGAGGTATTGGCCGGATGAGCGCCGCTCGCCACTCAGATACATTTGCCAGGTGTTGGGTTCAAACTGCTCCTCACTAGGGGTTTTATCGAATTTATCGGCCCAATAACGTATGGCCCAGGCGGCGAAAGCCGTCCAGGTAGCGCCAAAGGCCTTCAGGTAGCGCTGATGATCAAATTCGGGTGCAGCCCATTCCACATGGTGGCCTAGATCCTCGCATAACTTGGCCGTCTGTTCGACGGCTTCCAGGCATTCGGGATGGACTGTTGCGCCGGTGAGAGCCATTGTTGAGACAGCAATCCTCAAGCCTCCGAGATCTCGACCCACCTCGTCCACATAGGGCCGCAATTTTGGCGGGGCCCAATATGGATCGCCGATATCCGGGCCGGACGTGGCGTCTAGTAGGGCGGCACTGTCCCGGACGCTACGGGTCACCGCATGTTCCGCGACCAAACCGCTACCCATATCGCCGTAGTCCGGACCCAATGGATTGTTGCCCCGGGTCGGCTTCAGGCCGAACAGGCCGCAACAAGCTGCTGGAATTCGAATTGAGCCGCCGCCGTCGTTGGCATGGGCCATGGGGACTAGTCCCGCCGCTACCGCTGCCGCTGATCCGCCGGACGAACCTCCTGGCGTACGGCCAGTATTCCAGGGGTTGCGGCTGGGCCCAAACAGGGCTGGTTCGGTAGTGGGCAATAATCCGAACTCAGGTGTATTGGTCTTGCCTACGATGATAGTGCCAGCCGACTTCAGGCGCGTCACCAATTTGCTGTCCTCGGTTGAAATATAGCAACCATGCAGAAAGCGGCTGCCTTCGGCCATGGGCGTTCCCGCATATTCAGCAGCTAGATCCTTCAAAAGGAATGGCACCCCGGGAAAAGGCGTATTCGGGTCGACCGGCTGTCTTGCGGAATCTCGGGCTAGATCATCCATACGGAAGATGACCGCATTCAATTTAGGATTTAGGCGTTCGATACGCCTGATCGCCGCTTCGCACAGTTCAAGAGGTTTGACCTCGCCCTTGCGAACCAGGTCGGCTTGTTCTGTGGCATCCATAAATGCAAAAGGGTCTTCGTTCATGGCGTCCAGTTACCTCCGCAGAAATCACGGAAACAGTCTAGCAAGGAAAATTTGGATACGGATGGAGATTTACTGGCCGGTTACGCGGTTGATCTTTTCATACTCCTTAAAATAGCCGCCGAACAGGATCATCGAGCTTGCCATGCGGATGATTGTGCTCAATATCATCGCGATCAACAAGTTATGTTCGTGCACACCTAATCCTTGCTGCAGCAGTGGTCAGGTCTTAAATCAATCAATTCCGCACGCTAAGCATTATTTGTGCGCTAAGTTGTCTCATAAATTGAAAGGGCAAACTATTGCCGCTGGATCTTATGGTTGTCATCATCGGCCAGGCTACCAGCCAAATGGATCAGGCGGTCCAGGCCGCCTACTCGCAGCAT
>CAXGCE010000521.1:0-2143 GCA_964007795.1 uncultured Alphaproteobacteria bacterium
TTCTTTTATGCCAGGTAACCAAACTATACGGCTTTTTGGTAAAACTGCTGACGATATTTCTGATTGCAAGGTACGCAGCTACCAGTACAAGACCAATTCAGATAATGGAGCATTGGTCGATGGTTCGTGGCAAAGTTTTGTGATTTTCAGTATTCAAACGCTTAGCACGAGCATCTGGACGCCGAGGACCCTAACCACGCGCGTCAACAACGCGGTGTGGCCGACACAAAATTTCGCTAGATATCGTACAAATTGTTACGACAGCCTGACCACCCACCCTTCATTCAGGGTTTGTTTGACGCCTGCTTGAGCATGCCCGAGGTATGGGCCTCTACAGGCTGGTAGATGCCAAGATGATAATTGTGGCAACTGAGGCATTTGTCGCCGGCCTTAGCGGAGGTGTGGCATTCGGCGCATACCTGCCGTGGCAGGGGTTTAAAATTTGCCTGGTAGGTTGTCGGGTCACGGTCATTGAAACCCGATGCATAGTCCGCCTCGACGTCGCGGATATGGCACGTCATACAGCCTTTTTCATCCAGTAGACTGAAGTGAGCGGCATGGGAAAAATGAACAGACTTCTTCAAACCTTCGGCCAGACGATAGCCATGCCAGTTCACCTTGAAACTGCCATCGACTACCTGATCCACTGAATGGCATTTACCACATAGGCCTGGTGATTTTGCATTAATCAAACCTTCAAAGACACCGCCACTTTCTTTCAGTTTCCGCACCAATTTTCCGGTCAGATTAATCCAGGCCAGGATAAAACCGTCAGAATGGCCAGTGGGCCGGTATCGTATGGTAAATTCATCGATATACCAGCCACCCACAGCATGCCAATCCTCACCGCTGGCGGTTTTGATTTCAGTTGAAACGGTGGCCTTTTTCTTTTCCGACGCGTCGTCGTCATCATCACCGTCCTTACCCGTGGCTATTTCGTCATCGTCTTCATCATCCTCGTCGGAGGTGATTTCGTCATCGTCATCTTTACCAGTATCGATTTTGTCGTCGCTATCCTTGCCCCCTGACCCCGAGCTTTCACTATCCTTCCCACTTTTCGCCGCAGCGGGCAGCGTCTCTTCCGACGGCATCATCACTTTGTCACCATTGCGCCAACGGGGGATATCCGCACCAAGGCTGGGAAACCAGTTCATTTGGGCGTTGACAACGGTGTCCAAAGGCAACAACGCCGTCAATGAGGTCTTCTCCGCCGCCGTAAGGGGACGCTGCAATACACCCGCTAGCCGTTCATGCAGAGCCACCACACCCTTAGCCCGCAGGTCATACAGTAAGGACTTCACCGACCAAGCCAAGGTTTCTATGGCCGCTAATTGTTCTTTTGTTGCCTCTGATAGATCCAACGGATCGTCTATGCCGGCCAGAACCGCATCCGCATCCCTAAATTTAGCATCCGCCGACAGCAGCATTTTCATGAAATTCGGAATAGGTCCCTCCGCGAATTCTGGCCATTCACCGATCGCGGCGCCCTTTTCTTGCAACGTCGCCACGTCGAACCCTGGCACAGCAAGGACCGGCATACCTTTGGCAGTGGCGCGGCCGGCACCGGCGATCTGTTCCCCATGACAAGCAGCACAGCTTGTATCGAACGACTTGACTTTCATCAAGCGGCCGTTGGCATCACTTTTATGGCAATCCCTGCATTCCCCTGGAGCTAACTTGGCAGTACTCTTTTCGCTAAAATGCTTGTCTATATGGCTAGTGTGATCAAACCGCAACCGGGTGCGCCGTTCATAGGGGTAGTTTTGAAAATCAGGGTGACCAGACGCCAAGCTGTCGAACTGTACCAGATGGCACGTGGTACAACGGTCATTCGACATATCTGTTAGATCAGCCTCAGCACCCTGATGCTCCTGATGACAGGACATACACGGCAGAGTGGCGTTTAACTGCCGCGGCATGTCGAATACTAGATTAGCTAATTGTACACCAATGCTACGTCCCGATGCCGTGGCGGGAGCGGCCAATTCGCTTAACGCTGACGTGACTTCAGCCGATTGACTATGCGGCAGAAGGCCTCGATCACCCATTGCATGACAGCTGAAGCAAGGTTTGCTGTCGTCCGTTGCAACATTTTTCGACCAAGCCGCCTGCAACCATCCCGCTATCCCCTGATGGAAAGCCT
>CAXGCE010000522.1:0-2141 GCA_964007795.1 uncultured Alphaproteobacteria bacterium
TGGCGCCAATGAAGCGGTCTTAAATATGCTGTCGGAGATTGGCGAGGTAGAGAACGTCGAAAAAGCGCTACAGCGTGCCAAGGATCCAGACGACAATTTCCGCCTAATGGGTTTTGGCCACCGTGTCTACAAAAACTACGACCCTCGTGCCAAGGTGATGATGGCCACCTGTCATGAAGTCTTAGACGAACTAGGTGTCAATGATCCCCTATTGGAACTGGCTATGAAGCTGGAAAAAATTGCATTGAGCGATCCTTATTTTGTGGACCGTAAACTTTATCCCAACGTAGATTTTTACTCTGGCATCATCCTCCGTGCTTTAGGTTTCCCTGTTTCCATGTTCACGGTGATTTTTGCCTTGGCCCGCACCGTGGGTTGGGTCGCACAGTGGAACGAGATGATTGAAGATCCAAGCCAGAAGATCACCCGTCCGCGACAGCTTTATACTGGACAGACTGAACGAAAATTCTTGCCCCTGAACGAACGGTAAAAAAAGAGCAAGAACCTTGAACCGCAAGGGCCCGCATGTTGAGGGCGCGTCATTTTATTTTGCTTCGAGAAGACGAAGGATTGCTTCGGCCGCGCGAAGGCTAGGTGCAACACCGCCTCTACCAAGCATTTCCGAGATATTGGAGAACTTCTGCCGCTGCTCGGATCGACGATCCGTGTTGTCTAATAATTCCGACAGAGCATCAGCAATCCCTGCTGGTTGGCAATTTTCCTGCAGAAATTCCGGCATCACCAATTCACCCGCCAATATGTTCGGCAATGCAACATAGGGCAACAGCAACATACGGCGTACCAAGGCAGCGGTTATCGGATTTGCTCGATAGGCCACGACCGAGGGCACGCCACGAAGAGCAAGTTCCAACGAGACCGTGCCCGACGCGGCCAGGGCGGCATCCGCAGCAGCGAACGCATCAGCCCGTAGTGACGGCCCCTGCACCACATGCACCGGCATCGGCCAAGTCTTGACTGCGTCAGTTACGGTCGACACCACCTGCTCTACCGTTGGCATCACCACATGCAATTCAGGTCGCTCCTTGTGCAGTTTGGCCGCCGCCTGGGCGAAGATGGGCAATAAGCTACTCGCTTCTCCAACCCGGCTTCCCGGCAAGAGCGCTAACAATGGCACGCCTGCATTAACGCCATAAACACGTCTGAATTCAGCGCCATTACCTGGTATTTCCTCTAAACCTTCAATTACGGGATGACCCACAAATTCACAATGCAAATCGAATTCACGGAAAAACTCCGGTTCGAACGGCAACAAAGCCAAAAGGTGATCGATGCGGGCGGCCCAGTGCCGCGCCCGATTGGGTCGCCAAGCCCAAACCTGCGGAGCCACATAATGTATCAAGGGTATGCCTTCCCCCGCCAGGCGCTTCGCCAGGCGAAGGGAAAAACCCGGCGCATCGATGGTTATCAAGGCGGCGGGTTGCACCGCCCTAACATGGTCCGACGTTTCCGCCAGGCGTTGCAACAATAAGCGAAGACGCGGTAAAACTTCCGCTAATCCCATGACTGATAAATCAGAAATGGGGTACAGGCTGTCCATACCAGCAGCAGCCATTTGCGAGCCACCGACGCCGCTGAATGCCAGGGGACCAATATGGCGTTGTTTCAATGCAGTGATTAATCGGGCTCCAAGCGCGTCACCAGAAGCTTCGCCGGCAACCACGACTATATGGCGCAATCGCTGGTTCAGGATCCCGCCTCCAACCGGTTTTCCGCTTCATCCTCCTCAGGCACGCCACAGACGAAAATGCCCGCAGCATCCGCCGCCGCTGCGACGGCCTCGCGGTCTACAATCAGGGAGCCACCGGCCGCTACAGCGATGCCTTTTAATCCAGCATCGCTAGCCCCTTCAACAGTCGAAACGCCTATAGTCGGCAAATCGACGCGCCGTTCCTGCCCTGGTTTCGGCCGCTTGACCAGAACGCCGCCTGGCCTCTCCCCACGAAATTCCCGGCAGCGTCGCAACATGGCATCCGTACCTTCGGCCGCCTCCACAGCCAACACATAACCATCCCGCACAACGGCGGCCTGCCCGATATCCATAATACCCAATTGCGCCACCACATCCATGCCGCGGGTGATATCAGTCCGGTCACCAGAATTGGGTTCGTGAACACCAATGA
>CAXGCE010000523.1:0-2141 GCA_964007795.1 uncultured Alphaproteobacteria bacterium
GTCTGCCATAGGCGGAGAATCGACCCTCAACAATTCGTCAGGCGTGGTGTCAATCAATTCCTGGGCGGCTCGGATCGCCGGGCCGTACTGACCCAGAAACATGGCACCATAAATTACAAAATGATGGTCGTGAGTGCGGTAGAGGGAATAAACATTCATGGCGCCCGCCTCGGCCAGGAACTTGCGATCGGCAGCGATAGCCTTTTGGTTGTATACCACTACGTCGCTGTATTGCCCGCACAGCACATCAATATGGGTGGGCATGTGGATTAGATGGCCGGCATCGGGCACAAGTTCCCGCAGGCAGTCGCCAGCGCGCAGAGCTTTTTGCGGAAAAGGGGACATTTCCATGAGATGGATATAGAGGTGGAGAAGGCCTGGATGCTCCCAAGCTTCCGCAAATTGCTCAAAAGCAGATTCCAAAACCAGTTGCGCCTCCGCCGTACCAGCACCATTCGCGATACGACTAGTTTTTAAATCCCACATTTTCCACGGCGTCAGGTTTAAAATGGCCTCGGCAAACACCGTACAGACGTCCAAATCCCCGTAATAGGTCTTGTGTATCCGGCGCATGGCATCCACATAGTCCTGGTTCCAGCCCCGCTGATCATCGATAGGTTCACGCTGTGGATAACGGGCCGGAAGGGCGTTGATTAAGTCTTGTTCAACCTGACTCTTGCCGGCACTATACTCCAACGCCAGCTGCGTGGCGTCATACGCCGCGCTCAGGGCTTGAGCCTTGCCAGCCGGGTCCATTAGATGCCAGGGTAGATTGTAATTGGGGCCAAAGGCATAGGCCTTGCCCCAATGAGCCATGGCGCACCCTGGATCATGCTCCAACGCCTTATCAAAACAGGCGATGGCTTCCGCGTGATTGTAGCCATAGGTCCAGTTCAAACCCCGGTTGAACCAAACCTGTGCCTCATCCGAGGTGGTCGTGATGGTACGTTCGAAGGCGCCAAGGTCAAAATAGCTCATAGCGTCTCCCTTTTGGTTCGTAGAGCAGTTAGATGGACTGGCTTACACAAAAGTTTAATGGAATTAACCATCGGTAGGAAAGCCGCCCTTGCCGCCACAAGCTGGGTACAGATCAGCAGCGGGCATTGATAAAGCCTGGATCCGTGGATCTATCGGCTGATTTCTTCCATGAGCAGCCGCGCCGTTTTGTCGCTATGGCTCAACATAGGGTAATGACCGGCATCAATGCCATGCCAACAAGCATGCAATTTTTCTTTTGTGCGTCGCTGGTGTGCTTCAGACGGATTCAAACTTCCCGTACAATAAATTACTGTGGCCAGCCAGTTCTGGGCCCAGAATTTGTCAAGGTTAGCGGCTGAGGCCCCCTTGGGGTGGAGAGTGGCACGGTCCAACGCCCATTTTTTCAGTTTCGGTTCAAGGTCGGCGAACAGCCGGGCTGACATGCCTTCCTGGCCAGGGCCAGAAGCGAATTCGGTTTCTTCGTAGGGTTCCGGATTAGGCCCGCGGATCACGATGTCTGCGACAGTTTCGCCGGGTTGGGGAGCAAGGGCATCAATATAGACCAAACGCCGGATATTTTCGCGAGCAAGTTCTGCCGCCTTGGAGATAACGACACCACCCGACGACGTACCCGCCAGGATTACATCCTCCAGATTTTCATAGAAAAACAGATCTGCTACCTCCTTGGCCATGGTGGTGGCGGTGATGCCAACACGCAGACCCCTCTGCCGCTCCGCACAGCCGTCCATAGTGGGGGCATAAACCGTGTGTCCGGCCTGTCGCAACCGTTCGACCGTGGGTTGCCAGATCCAGCCACCCTGGAACGAGCCATGGATCAAAACAAAATTGGCCATTGCTATGCCGCCTAGTCCCGGTCTTCGTCGAATTTGCCCGCAGTCAGGGCCGCCAGAGCCTCGACTGCCTCGGCGGCATCTAAGCCGTTCGCACAAATCTCTATTTCCGTGCCTGGAGCTGCCGCCAGCATCATCAGACCCATGATCGATCGACCCGGCACCTCAACTCCATTGCGCCTGACAAATATTTCTGACTGGAAGCGTTCCGCACAATTTACGAACTTAGCCGCGGCGCGGGCGTGAAGACCGCGGCGATTGGTAACGGGCAATGTACGTTGAACGGTAATTTTTCTCACACGAGACTCATTT
>CAXGCE010000524.1:0-2137 GCA_964007795.1 uncultured Alphaproteobacteria bacterium
CGATGTGGCTTCCAGAAACGATATGGCGGCTTTAGTGGACGCGGCGGTGTCTGAATACGGCGGCCTCGATATCATGGTCAATAATGCTGGTGTGCCGCAACAAAACATGCCCATGACCGAGGTTTCGGAAGAGACGTTCGACCAAATTTTCGACGTCAATGTAAAGAGTATCTATTGGTCAGCGCTGTACGCAATTCCAGAATTGCGCAAACGGGGTGGCGGGGCCTTCGTTAATACTTCTTCCACCGCCGCCTTGAGCCCGCGGCAGGGGCTGGTCTGGTATAACGGCTCAAAAGGCGCGGTGAATACGATCATCAAACGTATGGCCATCGAATCGGCGACAGATAACCCTTTCGTTAACGCCATTTGCCCCGTAGCCGGGGAAACCCAGATGTTGGCAGGGTTCGCCGGGGGCAAAGTTACCCCAGAAAAGCGGGAAATGTTCCTCAACACCATTCCTTTGGGCCGCTTAAGCAAGCCGTTAGATATCGCCAATGCGGCGCTGTTCCTAGCCTCTGATGAGGCCTCGATGATCACAGGCGTGTGCATGGAAGTGGACGGCGGCCGCTGTATCTAATTGATTTAAGTGCAATCGAATATCAGTAAAGAAATCTCATAGCCGCGTTAAGGGAGAGTGGTTATATTGCGCCCACTCGACGGGCGGGGATCGGGCTAAACGTATCTGGTAAGGAAGCCACCCAGTGCCGAAACGCACAGATATCAACAGCATCATGATCATCGGCGCCGGGCCAATTGTAATTGGCCAGGCCTGCGAATTCGACTATTCCGGGACGCAAGCTTGCAAAGCGCTAAGGGATGAAGGCTATCGAGTAATTTTGGTGAATTCCAATCCCGCTACCATCATGACAGACCCAGATTTCGCCGACGCGACCTATGTGGAGCCGATCACGCCGGAAATCGTGCGTAAGATTATCGCCAGGGAACGACCAGACGCCATTTTGCCGACCATGGGTGGCCAGACCGCGTTGAATACGGCCATGGCGCTGCACGAAGACGGCACTTTGGAAGAATTCAACGTTGAACTGATTGGCGCCAAGCCCGACGCCATCAACATGGCGGAAGACCGCAATCTGTTCCGTGAGGCGATGATGAGGATCGGTCTGGAGACGCCTAATGCCGGCATTGCTCACAATTTAGGAGAGGCATGGGCGGCATTGGACGTAGTTGGTCTGCCAGCAATCGTCCGCCCTTCTTTTACCCTCGGTGGAATGGGTGGCGGCATTGCATACAACCGAGACGAATTCCAGGCAATCGTCACAGTGGGGCTGGATGCATCTCCCACCAACGAGGTGCTAATCGAAGAATCGGTTTTGGGCTGGAAGGAATATGAAATGGAAGTGGTCCGTGATAATGCGGACAACTGCATCATAGTCTGTTCCATAGAAAATGTGGACCCTATGGGAGTTCACACGGGCGATAGCGTCACCGTGGCGCCAGCTCTGACATTGACGGACAAGGAATACCAAATACTACGTAATGCCTCGATCGCCTGCCTGCGGGAAATTGGTGTCGATACTGGAGGATCGAATGTCCAATTCGCCCTGAATCCAGAAAACGGCCGCTTTTTGGTGATTGAGATGAACCCGCGTGTATCCCGTTCATCCGCCCTCGCTTCAAAAGCAACCGGTTTTCCGATCGCCAAAGTCGCAGCTCGACTGGCGGTGGGTTCCCCTGCGAGACGTCGCCCGCGATGAAATGCATGACGCCGTCGCGGCCACCATCGATGGGGCTTAGCAGTGTGTAGTCATTGAACTCAGCGCTCGCGACCCGTTCCCAGCTGCTCGTATCCCACATGTGAGCGACGGTCGGAGACGACCCTAGCGTCATCAGGTACGACCCGTCCCGGGAGAATGCCAATCCTCCGGAGTTGGGCAGCGTGCCAGGTTCGTGCCCCGGTAAGCGTGTGATTTCTTCTCCGGTCGATGCGTCGAATACGACGGGCAATGCGTCACGCCAGCTGACAATCACCGTCGCGGAGTCGATTCTCGTATCCGCATCGGCCGACTCGGCGAGGCGCGCTTCGATGACATCCGCTGCGTGTTCGGCCTCGGCCTTGCGGTCCTCCTTGTCGAACTCGGCTATGCGAACCCAGCTACTGGCGTCGGTCCCATGAGCG
>CAXGCE010000525.1:0-2130 GCA_964007795.1 uncultured Alphaproteobacteria bacterium
TATCTGCAGCACTGACAAAGCGGAAAAGCACGTTATAATTTAGAATTCAACACCAGATCTGGCCAGGTATCAGACCACGGTCGGGCTCGTTCAAAACACCGCGAAGCACGTAGAACTAAAGGATCATCAAGGTGCCGTCCTACGATCTGCAAGCCCACCGGCAGGTCTTCCTTTGTGAAGCCCACCGGTACTGTTGCGGCTGGTTGACCAGTCATATTCATAGGAAAGGTGAAGGGCAGCCAGTCGGCGCTACTGACCATTTTGCCATCTATCACCTCAGGTCCCTGCATGTGAACGGGAAATCCCGAAATTGCAAGCGTTGGAGTCAAGAGCAAATCATACCCGCGCATGAACCTAGCCATTTTGTTGCAAAGCGCCTGACGGGCCTTATTGGCATTGGTCAAATCCTCGGCCGACCACGGTCGCATCAAAAAGTCGACTAGATGGGGGGACATCTCGTCGGCATGATCCGGCAGCCAAGCGCGCATTCCGGCTAGATCGGAATTCTCCGCAACGAGGCTCCAAAAGGTCAACAACGGGTTATCCCAACCCGGCGAGGTCTCTTCAACATAGCAGCCCAAGTCCTCTTCAAACACTTTAACCGCTTCACGGCAGATTTCGCGCACAGCGGGTTCTACATTTGCATAACCCCAGTCCTCACTGTAAGCGACCCTAAGCCCTTTTAAATCTCCTTCTAAGGCCCTGAGCCAATCGAAATCCGCGTTCGGTAGCGAGTGACGGTCACGCATGTCCGGTCCGGATATTGTCGCTAACATCAGTGCAGCATCACTAGTCGTGCGACTGATAGGCCCAATGTGTTCCAGAGATTCCCAACTTGATATTCCGGGATAACGTTCATCTCGGCAGCCAGGGTACAGGGGAACGCGTCCCATTGATGCTTTCATGCCGTAGAGGCCGCACAAGGCGGCCGGTATACGGACCGAGCCACCTCCATCGGAGCCAATGGCAAAAGGCGTCACGCCGCAGGCGACAGAAGCAGCAGATCCAGAGCTTGACCCACCAGGCGTAAAATCTAGCTTCCAGGGGTTGCGGCTCGTCTCAAATACCGGGTTGTGGCCCGCCCCGCTGTATCCGAATTCCGGTACATTTGTTTTACCGATGATTATCGCGTCATCAGCCTTCAAACGTTCGACGACGATGTCGTCTTCTTCAGGCAGAAAATTTCGATAAAGAGCTGAGCCCATGGCGGTGGTGAGATCCTTGGTCGCCACCAAGTCCTTTATGCCTATAGGAACACCAGCCAGCGGCCCCGGCACCTCGCCCTTGGAAACGCGTTCATCGAGAGCCGCCGCACTGGCTCGGGCCAGATCATGTCCCGGAGCGCAAAACGCATGAATATGGGGTTCAAAGACATCCATGCGTTCCAACGCCGCCTCGATAACTTCACTAGCGGATAAATCACGAACTTTTACGTGTTTTGCAATCTGTCCTGCAGATAAATCACGCAATTCTCTTGCTGTAAGGGTCATGACAAATCCTTTCCGGTCTTCCTATTATAGTTCCAGCGTCATGTTGACCGATAAAGGCCGGAATTTCCTTATATAACAAGTTGAATAAGACGTTTATTTTCTCCCCATCCGTTGAGTCTAAAATCAAAATACAGGCTTTGCCGGTACTCGGTTATGGTTCAACGATCAGGCGAGCAAGTCCGCTCTAAGCCGGATAAGCGGTAAAACGAAAAGGGAAGCATCAATGACGTTGGCAGGCAAACTGCGGGCTCGCCAGTCCGTTCTAGGAATGCAAAATTTTTCTGGTTCAGCGCACATGATCGAGGTGCTGGCCGTGGCCGGATTCGATTTTGTGATGATAGACACCGAGCATACGGCTTGGGGCATTGAGCATGCGGTAAACCTGGTGCGAGCAGCGGATTCCTTCGATATCGCTCCGGTCGTCCGTGTCTTCAGCCCGGTCGAGCCGCAAATTGCCAAGGCACTAGACTGTGGTGCCGCCGGCGTCATGGTACCCCTTGTTAGCACGGCCGAGGATGCCGACTGTGCGGTCAAGGCTGCCTGGTATCCGCCGCGCGGACGGCGTGGGATGTGCCCTGATACGCGAGGCGCGCAATATGGCATGGAAAGCTGGGTCAGTTATGCCCGAAGCTTACCTGAA
>CAXGCE010000526.1:0-2118 GCA_964007795.1 uncultured Alphaproteobacteria bacterium
AATCGTCTCAACCCCTCTATTACCCGGCCTGCCACGCCGCCGTTGTCTTCGCTGCCAATGATGCCGATGATGCCGCACATGCTAATAACCTAGTCTTAGTCCCTATTTCGGGCGGCTTTTTCCGCTGCCTTGCGTTTACGGAAATTGACGGCCCAACCCTGGCGTTCTTCCTGTGTCGAGCGTTCGACAGCGAGAGCATCCGATGCGACTTCTCGCGTGATAGTACTGCCCGCGCCTACAATGGCGCCGTCTCCAACCTTGACCGGAGCAACGAGGGCGGAGTTAGAGCCGATGAAGGCACCCTTGCCGATGTCAGTGAAGGACTTTAAGAAGCCGTCGTAATTGCAGGTGATGGTGCCGGCGCCAATGTTAGCCCCTTCGCCCACACGTGCGTCACCGATATAGCTCAGATGATTGACATTTGCACCCTCTTCTATGATTGCCTTCTTTATTTCGACAAAGTTGCCTATGCGGGTGCCTTCACCGATTTCAGCCTCTGGGCGCAGCCGGGCGAAGGGCCCGACACAGGCATCAGCAGCAATGTGGCAGCCTTCTAGATGGCTGAAAGCGTTAATAGTGACATTGTCCCCTATTGTGACACCGGGGCCGAAATAGACGTGCGGTTGAATGGTTACATCCTGCCCCAACACCGTGTCGTGGCTGAAATAGACGCTATCCGGGTCCAGCAAGGTGACGCCCACGGACATGGCCATATGGCGGAGCCTGTGCTGGATTATGGCTTCCGCCTCGGCTAGTTGATCGCGGCTGTTAATGCCATAAGCTTCAATCTCGTTGGCTTCCACCACGGCACAGGCGCGGCCCGCACGGTTGGCGATTTCCACAATTTCGGTTAGGTAGTACTCGCCCTTGGAATTGTTGGTGCCGATGCCACCCAGCAATGTTCCGAGTGCCGCCCCGTCGATAGCCATAAAGCCGGAATTACATAGGTCCGTCTCACGTTCCAAGTCTGTGGCGTCATTGTGCTCGACGATCCGAACTAGGTCACCCTCGTTATTGAGTATTAGCCGCGCATATTGCTCCGTATCTTCAGGCCGAAATCCCATTACGACGACGGCCGGATCCGCACTAGTGCGCCGGGCCGCTAGCATAGCTTTCAAGGTTTCGATGGAAACAAGCGGTGAATCACCAAACAAAACCAACACATCGCCTTTGAAGCGGACAAGGCTTTCTTGCGCCGCCATGACCGCATGGCCGGTCCCCAGGGGTGTAAGTTGAACCGCTAGCTCCAATTCAGGCCTCTCCTCACTTATTGCATCGCGGTTTTCGGGAGAAACCACCACAATTTGTTTTTCCGAGCCTATAGCGTCTAACGTAGCAAGTAGTTGTGACAGCATGGGCTGGCCCGCCAATGGATGCAGGACCTTAGGCAGTTTTGATTTCATCCTGCTTCCCTGGCCTGCGGCCAATATAATGGTTGCTATGGGTGCCGCTTTGCTGGGATTTGTAGTCATTTCAACAATTCTTCGTTGCGTCAGAGATTACTTCGTTCAATGGTTGCTCCAGCTAGGTTGCCACAATGTAAACAGGCAACCAATTCAATTTACTTTACAGTATCTTTCAACGCGGTGACGTTAATCACTAAGATGGCCATAAAATGGCGTCATGAAAGAATACTTGCATGGATAATTCGCAAATTGCGATTTCGGCCATATTGGTAGCTGCTGTCGCGTTGTTTATTTGGGGTCGCCCACGGTACGATGTCGTTGCAATATTGGCGCTTTTGGCGACTGCCATTGCTGGTTTGGTGCCTGCTCAAGAAGTATTTTTGGGTTTTGGCCATACCGCGATCATCACGGTTATAGCCGTACTCGACATTAGCCGGAGTTGCGCAGTGCCGGTGTTGTCAACACGATTGCCGGAGGGGGCTCTCTGCTGACCATCCCACTACTGGTCCTGGCTGGGGTGCCGGGCAACGTGGCAAATGGGTCAAACCGGGTCGGAATCTTGGCCTCGAACGCCAGTGCGATCGCCGCCTTCCGCCGTCTCGCCAGGGGCACTCCCATAAAGCTCT
Source organism: uncultured Alphaproteobacteria bacterium (assembly GCA_964007795.1). GTDB lineage: Bacteria > Pseudomonadota > Alphaproteobacteria. The sequence continues at coordinate 2,033 of CAXGCE010000526.1, forward strand.
ACCCCAGCTGGGACAACCACCACTCCTCCGACGGCTACCGGGAAACCGACCTGGAGATATGGCGTGGTGTCTGCGCCAACTGGTGG